>CATYXQ010000054.1 GCA_958414825.1 uncultured Eubacteriales bacterium
TGTATACAGAAATCCAAAGAGAAACGGGAGAACAGAAAATGAAAAAACAGTTCGGATTGCTGCTTTGTACGGCGATGCTCTGCCTTTTTTCCCTGTCGGTCTGCGCCTATGAGACCGTGATTTATGAAAACGACTTTTCAGAGGACAGTTTAGCCGATTTCACGGTCCGCGGCAGATGGTCTGTTGCGGACGGCCGTCTTGTGCTCGGCAGCGGAAGCTCCTCGTCCGGCTTTGTGGCGTATGAGATCCCCGACGCGCACGCGGACAAGGATTATCAGCTGGATGTGGACTTTCTCGGCCACACGGGACTCGGCGGTTTTCTGATCGGCGCGACCGGTCCGTCGCTCACCCCGTCGCCCTCCTATTTTTTCGGCTATAACGCGGCGGTCGCCGCGACCGGAACGGAGGGACTGTTCGCCTATTTCAGCAGGACCGGCGCATGGGGCGGGAACATCCGGCGCGGCCCCGCGACGATAACGGAGGCGGATCTGCACCTTTCAGTCTATGTGGACAAGGAGGAAAATTCGCTGACCTTCCGCATCACGTCGCTGGACGGCGAACGGCAGTTTTTCGGCATGACCTATGAGATCGGTTCTTCGGACGAGGACACGGTTTACACCGCGTTTGCGCCGGTTGTCGGACTGCGCAAGGCCTATGTGGGAGAGGGCGCGTTTGACAATTTCAAGATCACCGTGTTTGACGACGACGTTCTGCCAAAGCTGTCCGAGTCCATAGAACTCGGCGGATTTGACTTTGCCGCGGGCGGCGAGATTTCAGCCGACGGCGGCGCTGTCGCCGGGCAGGGCGCGCTGCTCACAAAGGAAGCGCTCCCCGCAGATTTCCGCGCGGACGCTACGCTGACCCCAAAAGGGCTGACCCGGGTATTTTTCGGTATGCAGGACGAGCGGAACGGCTATGCGTTTTGTATAGACGCAGAAGCGGAAATCGTTGAACTGTATCGCATAACAGACGGCGAATATTCGCGCATCGGCCGTCGGCGCGCGCCGGTTCCGGATACGCCGTGCGGCGTGCGCGTCTCGGTTTCTGAGGGCGTGGCCTCGCTTTATTTTGATAATTTCGCGCAGGGGGACGCCGCGTTTCCGAAGTTTGAGTTTTCGCTCGCGGACTATGCGCCGGGGCGCTTTGGATTTTGGCTGTCGGGCGGAACGGTGCGCGGTTTTGCGGTCGGCGGGAGCGAACCGTATACCGGAAAGACCTATTTGAATCCCGTCGCGTGGGGCGCCGACCCGGACATTCTCTTTTACGACGGAACCTATTATCTCTATAACCGCAACCCGTCGGGCAACAGCGTTTTCAGCGTGTATACCTCGCCCGATCTTGTGAACTGGTCAAGCGGGCGCTCCTGTTTTTCCTGGCGGCCGGAGTACAAGGCGATCAAGGGCTACTGCATGAGCCCGAACGTGCTGTATTACGACGGTATTTTCTATCTGTTCTACGCTTCGAGAACCGATTCCACCTATGAAAGCCGCCGGATCTACTACGCGACGTCCGACTCGCCGCTCGGACCGTTCGTCGGGCAGACCATGCTCCACGACGTTACCGAAATCGGCGGGCATCCGTATGTGGACGCGGACGGCAAAGTCTATATCTCGCTCTCCCGGTTCGATAAGGGCGGATGCATTTACCTTGAGGAGTTGTCGGTTGCGGACGGCGTCGTCACGCCGGTCGAGGGGACGCTCACGCTGGCTGTCTTTCCGACCGAGGAATACGAAATCGACGGCCGCGGACGGGTCTGCGAGGGCGGCGTTCTGTATCGGCACGAGGGATATTATTACCTGATTTATGCGACCAGCAGTTACCGGCTTCGGTACGGCGAGGCGTATGCCGTGTCCGAAAACGTGCTCGGCCCCTACACAAAATACGAATACAACACCATTTTGACCTATAATAAAGAAATCGACGGTCCGGGCGACGCCATTTTCGTTCATTCTCCGGACGGCAGCGAACTGTATATGGCCTATCACCGGCATAACGCGGTCGGAACCGTGTCGCCGCGGCAGACCTGCATAGATAAGGTTGCGTTTGTGGAGAATCCCGACGGCGGACCGGATATTCTGACGGTGTACGGCCCTACGTCTACGCCGCAGCCCCTCCCCTCCGACCGCTTCCGCGGCGACTTTGACCGCAGTGGAAAAATCGATCTGCGCGACCTGCTTTTGCTGCTTGCGCGTATGACCGAGGCAGGCTTATATTCGGGCGCATATGACGTCAATACCGACGGACGGGTGGATGTAGAGGATGTTTCGGCGCTGCTTGCGTGGGTCATTCTGACGCGCTGACCGGGCGCGCGCGAAAAAATCATCTTTGGGAAATTCGGATATTTTCAAAAAATTCTTTGAAAAAACGCAATCGTATGGTATAATAATTAAAATGAAGCTTTCCGGACGCCCTGCCAAAATCTGCGGCGAAGCGCGTACAGGAAGCCGTTTTATCCGATTTTGTTTTTTTGAAAGCGAGAAAAATAGATGCGTAAAACCTGTGAAAAAAACTGCCGCCTCGGCAAAGTGGGCGGCGAGGCGGTTCTTGAGGGCGTTATGATGCGCTGCGGCGACCGCTACAGCGTAGCTTGCCGCCACGAGGACGGTTCGATCTCGGTCTCGAATCATACCTATGTTTCGGCGCGCAAAAAAAATAAAATTTTCAACTGGCCGCTCTTGCGCGGCATTGTCGCGCTGGTGGAGTCGTTCAAGCTTTCGTTCAAGGTGCTGTCCCTCTCGGCGGAGGCTGTGGGCGTGGATTTGGATGAGCCTGAGACTAAATTTGAAAAATGGCTGCAAAAAAAGTGCGGCAAAAATCTGATGAACGTCATCATGACCATTGCCGGCGCGCTTGGGGTCGTGCTCGGCGTCGGACTGTTTTTTATACTGCCCACCCTTGCCACACAGGGGATCGACCTGCTGCTCGGTATGGCGGGCGGTTCGCTCGGTATCTTCAAAACGCTGTGCGAGGGACTGATCCGCATCGGGATTTTTGTCGGGTACATCCTGCTCGTTTCGCTGATGCCCGACATTCGCCGCACGTTTGAATATCACGGCGCGGAGCACAAGAGCATCGCCTGCTATGAGGCGGGCGCGCCCCTGACTCCCGAAAATGCGAAACAATATACCCGCTTTCACCCCCGCTGCGGCACAAGCTTCATTTTTATTATGCTGATTTTGAGCGTGTTGGTTTTTTCCTTTGTCACCTGGGAAAATATCTGGCTGCGGCTGGTTTTAAAGCCTCTGCTTCTGCCCCTTGTCTGCGGGCTGGGCTTTGAATTTATTCTGTACGCGGGCAAGCATGAAAATATCTTTACGAAGATTCTTTCCGCGCCCGGTCTCTGGATGCAGCGCGTCACCACGCGCGAGCCGGACGAAAAACAGCTTGAAATCGCGATAACCGCGCTGAAATCCGCGATACCTGACGAATTTCCACAGAGCGAGGTAGACGCGGCCGTGGCCGCGTCGAAGCCCGCGCCGGACGCGGACGGGGCGGATACGGCGGAAGCTTCGGATTCTTTGGACGGCGTGTCCGGGGCTGACTTGCCCTCGTCCTCGAAAGCCGATTTAGACGCGGACGAAGCCAGGCGGACGGACGGCTTTGCAAATTCATGACGCTCTCCGAGATCAAAGCGGTTCTGCGCTCTGCGGGAATCGACAACTTTTCAGGCGAAGCGCATATCCTGATAAAGGAGTTCTGCCGCGCGGACGCGGCGCTTCCTGAGACGGATTTCGAGAGCCCGCAGCTGTGCGACGCCGTGCGGCGGCGCGCCGCGCGCGAGCCGCTGCAATATATTCTCGGAAAATGGGGATTTTATAAGGAAGAATATTTTGTTACGCCCGACTGTCTGATTCCGCGCGCCGATACCGAGGTTTTGGTCGAGGCGCTCCGCCGCCGCGCGCCGGATGGCGGTCGCTTTCTCGATCTCTGCACCGGCAGCGGATGCATCGCGGTGTCGCTTGCAAACGCGCGCCCCGATCTTTCAGGCGTCGCCGCCGATCTCAGCGCGTCCGCGCTGAAGCTCGCGCGGAAAAACGCGCTGCACAACGGCGTGCATACGCTTTCGTTTTTACAGATGGACGTTACAAAGCCCGGCATTTTTTCCGAGCGGTTTGACTGTATCTGCGCAAATCCGCCCTACATCCGCACGTCCGCGCTCTCCGCACTCGCGCCTGAGCTTGCCTTTGAGCCGGAAATGGCGCTTGACGGCGGCGTGGACGGCCTTTGCTTTTACCGCGCGATTTTTGAAAATTTTGAAAACAATCTTTTGCCGGGCGGCTTTTTTGCGTTTGAATTTGGCTATGACCAAAAGGAGGACGCGGCAGCGCTCGCAAAGCGCTACGGCTACTTTTTTGATGCGATTATGGACTACGGCGGCAATTTCCGCGCCGCGGTTTTTACAAAGTGAGGTTTTGTCTTGATCGGAATTTTTGACAGCGGACTCGGCGGGCTGACCGCGTACAAAGCGCTGCACGCGCTTTTGCCGCGTGAGGATTTCATCTACTTCGGCGATACCGGCCGCGTGCCCTACGGTTCCCGCTCCCGCGAGATTTTGCTGCGCTATGCCCGGCAGGACGTTAATTTTCTGATTTCAAAGGGCGTGGACGCGATTCTTGCCGCCTGCGGAACGGTCAGTTCAGTCGTGCTCGATGCGATCAAAAGCGAATATGCGATCCCGATTACCGGCGTCGTGGACGCTTCGGTCGGCGAGGCGCTCGCCGCGACGAAAAACGGCGTTATAGGGGTCGTCGGCACGGGCGCGACGATCTCAAGCGGCGCGTTTGAACAGAAGCTCAGGGCGGCGGCGCCCGGCGTGCAGGTGCTTTCTGTCGCCTGTCCGCTGTTTGTGCCGCTGGTCGAGAACGGGTACATACAGAAGGACTGCGCGGTCACAAAGCTGGTAGCGGCGGACTATCTCGAACCGATTCTGACGGGCGGCGCGGATACGCTGATTTTAGGCTGTACGCATTTCCCGATCATCGCGGAGATCATTGCCGCGTATCTGCCCGGCGTCACGCTGATTAGTTCGGGCAGCGCGGCGGCGCGTTCGCTTGCCCGTTCGCTTGCCCGGCCGCTTTCACCGCGCGCTTTTGGCGGACGGTCGCAGTTTTATGTCAGCGACAGTCCGGTCAATTTTGACGAGATCGCGCGCGTGTTTCTTGGCGGCGAGACGGTCGCGGCCAAGCGCGTTGATATTGAACAGTATTGAAAAGGCGGCGGGATTCACTTCATTTTTTCAGTGAAAGCTTATGCTCCCACTGAAAAGGGCAAAGCCCCTTATTGAACGCAAGCGGTACTCGGTTTAACAACCGAGTACCGCTTGCATTTTTTACATCAAAATTTCGACAAAATCAGCAGCACGAAAGAAAATAAGGCGTTATTTTACAGAGGGATATTTTTCCGCCGAATACAGGGGTTTTGGCTGCTTTTCCGGGAACCCTTTTTGATTTGCGGGGACTTTCCCGGTCTCCATTTCTTCGATTTTGAGCGCCGCGCGGTGCGGGATCGGATCCCAGCCGACTTTTTTGAACGCGGCGGCGCAGAGCGAAAGATCACCGATGATGCTGAACATCGGGAACATAAGGCAGTACCAGAGCTTTTTGCAGAGCGGAACGGCTTTCAAACGGTCGCGCTCGGTAAAGAAGAGCAGCGCCGCGAGCGGGATATTGGCGATATGCTCAAAAACCAGCGCGCCGGTCATGGAAAGGAGCAGTTCCGGACTGGCGCCCGACGCGGCCGCAAAGCACAAGGCGGCGGCGACGGCTAACTTTATAAGTTTGAGCGGGATGGAGATGAGCGCGCAGGGCAGATTGGTCAGAAGCATGTCGTAGGAAACAAATTTTTGCCGGACGCTTTTTTCGGTGAAAACGCGCCCGAACAGCGCGCCGCCAAATTCGGTAAAGGCCTGCACATGTCCCTTTGACCAGCGCATACGCTGCCGCCATGCGACTGGGAGTGAAACCGGCTGCTCGTCGTAAAACTGCGCCTCGTGCTGATAGCTGATATGAACGCCGTGCGCTACTGCGTCCGCGGAGAACGCGCGGTCCTCGGTCAGAGAAGTGTAGTTCCACCCGTTTTGCATCAGCGCGCTTGAAAAGAGGACTCCGGTGCCCTGGATCCGCGTAGAGATCCCGCAAAGCGACCGCGCGCGGTTCTCAAAGCGCGCCGTGCGGAGCCAGTGCAGCGCGTAGCCGGCGGAAATCCAGTTGTCGTCCAGGTTTTTTGTGTTCCGGTAGGAGGTGACGATTTGCTCGCCCGCGTCAAAAGCGTCGTTCATCCGGCTGATATAGTCGGATTTCAGCAAATTGTCCGCGTCGAGCAGGATGTAAGCGTGAAAAGCGCCGACGCCGTAGTCCCTCCGGATTTTTTCAAACAGAAATTGGAGCGCGTAGCCCTTGGTGCGCCGGGAAGGGTCGGTGCGCTCATAGCAGACGGCGCCGTGCGCGCGCGCTTTGGCGGCCGTTTCGTCGGTGCAGTTGTCGGCGGCGACAAAAACCGTGATCTGCTCATGCGGGTAATCCTGTTTCTCAATGCTGGAGAGCAGGTTGCCGATGACCGCCTCCTCATTGCGCGCGGCGATCACGACGGCATAGCGGTGGAGCGTTTTGGCCGGTGGAAATTTTTTCGTCCGAAAAAGGCCGATTGCGGCAAACAGGCCGCGGTATATGTATAGGAAGCCCATCAGCGACAAAAGCGCGCCGCAGATTGCAAGGGACAAATCGAGCATCATACGTTTCCTTTCCGTTTTTCATATTCATATTGTATCGAATTGCCCTTTAAGATGCAACATAAAAAAGTTTAAGATTCGTTTAATCTTTTGTACTGTCCAAAAAAAGCGGCGCGGCTTCATGGACCGACCGGCGGCGCGGGCGATTTGTTTTTTCTTCCTAAATATATATAATATATGAAATACGGCAGGCGGGGACGTTTCACTTTTTTCGTTTTTTTGCCGCGCGCTGAATGTGCATAAGCAATACAACGGCGAGAACAGCGGTCAGAACGGCGGCGCCAAACATATTGAGCCAAATCCCGTCAAGCCCCATAAACCAGAGCGCGCCAAGCATAATTACGGGGAATATCAGCGCCACTGCAACCGACATAATTGTTGCGTGAACGGGTTTTTCGATGGCGCTGAGAAAGCTTTGCGTACTGATCGTAAACCAACGGATCAAATATGCGATGCAAAACAGTTTGAGCGCGTGCGCCGAAAGCTTTAACAGGTTTTCTTCGTCCGTCTCCACGAACAGGGAGGCAATCGGTTTCGCCAGGAAAAACATAATTGCGGTAGCAGCTATGCTAACGAGCATAGCCCCGATATAATTACATTTCAAAATCTTTTTAACCCGGTCATACTTTTTTGCGCCCCAGTTAAAACCAATGGCGGGAGCAAGCGAGTCGCTCATTCCGTAAAGCAGCGGCTGACACATCTCGCTCGCGTACATCAAAACGGCGTATGCGGCAACGGCGGTTACGCCGCCGCCCTCGCCCAAATATTGAACGCCTAAGGTCATAAGTGAAATATTCATCAAAATAGATGTAACACGGCCTGCAATATTACTCAAGAAAACGGGAGAACCGCAGACGCATATTTTCTTTATCATAGACGTCGAAAACCGGGGTTTTACAAATTTGAGCAGCGCTTTTCCGCGCACAAACGGAATCAGCGCCATAAACGAACAAAGACACATGGAAATGCAGGTCGCAAGCGCCGCGCCTACAACGTCCGTTTCAAGACCGAAAAGGAAAAGAATCAACAGGCCGAGCGTTGCGGCGTTTGAGAAAATATTGATAAACATACTCGTTTTTACAAATCCGCTGATCCGCAGATAGTTATCGACGGCAAAGAATACCGTCGTTATGGGACTGCAAAGCGCGTATGTTCGTATATATCGTACGGAGGTATCCAAAACCTCCGCGTCGGCGCCCATTAACGTCGCAAGCGGTTCGGCGGCAAAAAACATCACGCTTCCCATAGCCAGCGATGCAAAGAAAATCATAATGATAGAGCAGGAAAATATATTGTTTGCAGTTTTATGATCTTCTCTCCCAAGCGATATGGAAATGGGCACGGATGAGCCCACGCCTACGAGATCTGCGATTGAAAAATTGATAAAAACAATCGGCAATGCGATGTTAACCGCCGCAAACGCCCCCTCGCCGAGCTTTTGTCCTATAAATATGCCTTCAACGATGCTGTATATCGACATGGCGAACATGCTGACCATACCCGGAAGGGCAACCACGAAAAACATTTTCCACGGGTTCATCGTGGCGTACATTTGTTCAGTTTTCATTTTCATATCACTTCAGGTCCTCCGAAAAACAAGCGTTCATATGGGATACGATTATGGGTGCAGGCAGTTTGATTTTCTTACATTTTTTCTACCTGTTCTTTGAATTTTTCCAAATATTTTCTATTCAGTCTGATGTACGTCTCAATTTCTTCCTGTTCCCAATCGTCATAGGCGTTTTCTTCTGCCGCAAACAGCCGGGCTATCGTTCGCTTTGCAAATTCCCTGCCTTTTTCCGTAAACAAAACGAGTTTTGATTTTCCGTTATATTGTTCGAGATACAGGATTTCCTCCTCTTCGAGCTTGCGGAGCGCGGAGTTTATCGTCTGTTTGCAGATCCCCGAACTGCAAATCTGATTCAATGGATATTTTCCGTCGTTTTCGTAAATTGCATAAAGCACAAACATTGCGCTGTCCGACAGGTTTAATTTTAACGCCGCCTGATGATACAGATTATCCAATTCGTTCGTTATACGGTTGATTTCATGCGTGTTTACAAACAGTTTCCGGTTTTCCATATTTCCTCCGAATGTATGAAATCATACTTGTGTAGTATAGTCCGAAATCATACTTTTGTCAAGCGGTTTTTTTCAATTTTTTAATCCATAAAACAGGCAGGTTATACGGAAAAATGGACGTCGAAAAAAGTCACGTCCTTTTCGGCAGCGTCCCATAAGGAAGTAAAAAGAATTTTGGTAGGAACCGGCGTGTCAGGTCACGCCGGTTCCGATTCGTTTAGGGACTCCCTTCCAATCTTCAAAGGGATGCGGATTTGCCCCACATAGGTGAAATACAGGTCAATTTGCACCTGCTTCCTTCCGTTCTCCCTTACCGGACTGTGTACCACGATCCTGCTCACAAGCTCATTGAGGATGGCGGCGTCGAGTTCCGGAATATCCAGGTACTTGTCCACCAGCTTCAGAAACTCGTTCACATCGGAAACCTGCCCGGCCTGTGTTTCAATTTCCCGTTCCAGTACGGCGGCAAGCTGCTCAATCTCTGCCTGCTCCTTCTCATATTGGCGGGATAATTTTAGGTACCGGCTGTCAGACAGCTTGCCCAGCACATTGTCCTCATAGATATGCTGGATAATCCGGTCCAAGTCCTCCATCCGTTTTTTCGCCCCGGAGAGGGCTTTCTGTTTTTCTGCCAGTTCGGCCTTGCGGCTTTCCTCGTCCTGCGCCAGCATTTCCAGCTTGAAATCCTTCCGGAACATACGGACATAACTCAATGTCTGCCGTATGGTTTCCAGCACAATCCGGTAAAGCACCTGTTCCCGGATATAGTGGATTTTGCAGGAGCCGGTGTTGCTCTTGTAATTGGAGCAGACAAAATGATTCTGGCTGTCGTCTTTGTAGGTATTGCAGGTGCAGAAATACAGCTTGGCCCCGCAGTCGGCGCAGTAGAGCAGGCCGGAGAAAATGCTGGTTCTTCCTGTTTTTGTCGGCCTGCGTTTGTTCTTCCGAAGTTCCTGTACCCGTTCCCACTGTCCCTTATCAATGATGGCGGGCTGGGTATCCTCAAAAATGCGCTGGTTCTCAACCGGGTTTTCCATCCGCTTTTTGAATTTCAGGGACTTGGTATAGGTCTTGAAGTTCACGGTACAGCCCGTGTACTCCCGCCGCTCCAAAATTCTAAGCACGGCGTTGGTATTCCAACGGTATAGGTTCTCCGGCATAGCCCAGCCCTTTTGCCTGGCGTGATAGGCGGTGACGGTCAGCACCCTGTCGGCTGTGAGGGTTTTTGCAATCTGCATGGGGCCTTTTCCGGCAATGCAGAGGTTGAAGATACGCTGCACCACCTTTGCCGCTTCTTCGTCTACAATCCATTTCTTTTTGTCCTGCGGGTCTTTTATGTACCCATAAGGCGGATTGCTGGCGATATGCTCCCCGGCTTCGCCCCGCATCTTAACCACTGCCCGGATTTTCTTGCTGGTATCCTTGGCGTAGTAGTCGTTGAATACATTTTTGAACACCGCAAAATCATTTTCCCCTTTGGCGCTGTCCACATCGTCGTTGATGGCAATAAAGCGGACGTCATAGGCAGGAAAGATGAAATCCTGCAATCGCCCCATGTAGGAATACTCCCTGCCCAGCCGGGACAGGTCTTTGACAATTACAGCGGATACGCTGTAATCCTCCACATATCGCATCATCTCCTGGAACCCCGGCCTTTGAAAGCTGGTTCCTGAGAAGCCATCGTCCACGAAGAACCGGGTGTTCCGAAATCCATGATCGGCGGCGTATTTGCTCAGCAGGGCTTTCTGGTTGGTAATGGAATTGCTTTCTCCGTCCAGAGCGTCGTCCTGGCTCAAGCGGCAGTATAAAGCGGTGATTTTCTCTGGCTGCTGGTTCATTTGCTTCTCCTTTCTGTTCAGGCAGCCAAGTAAACGGTTGCCCTTATTATAACGCTCCGATTGGCTTTTTGCAGCTATCTTTCCGGTTCTTTCTCTTTCAAATCTTTTTCCATCAGCCGCTTCAGCTTCTTCACGATCCCTTCCGAGCCTTTTTCCGCAAAGTGGGGAATGACCGTATAGACGGTATTCCCCTCAAAGAAAGGATAGCTGCTGCCGCCAAGGTCAAAATAAAACGCCCCATCCTTGAAGTGCTTTTCCATCCGTTCCCCTACTGCGGGGTCAAAGTCTTTCAGCAGCTCATACAGCTTTTGGTCATCAATCATTGGCGCTCCTCCTTTCTTTAGCTGGCAGATTCAGGGTGATCACAGCCGGTCTGCCAAGCCCCTGTTTCCGGCGGAAGATCAAACCGCAGGATTCCAGTTCATGAAACACCCGTGTTGCCACCTGCCTGCTTCGGCGAAGTTTCGCTTTGGCGTCCTCCACAGTAAAGTACAGACGGATAGTCCCATCTGCTTCGATGTATCCTTTCTTCCTGGAAATCCCCGCCCGGTCTAAAAGCAGGGCGTACAGCACCTTGGCGTCATTGGATAAATCCAGGGGGATAAGGAATCGTGGGAAAATGATATAAGACGAAATATCGGTATCTGTTTTGTATGGAATCATAAATTCTCCTTCCTATCCATTCATCGCTATGATAGATAGATTGATATTGACTATTTTGTATTTAACTCTTTTTTATTAACTACCGTCTAAATCCGGGCTGTCTGACAGGCGGGAAAGCCACGGACTGAAAAACAGGATATGGGCGCTCCAGAGCGTCAGCTTTGCCATGTTCTGAAAAACCAATCCTGGATATTCCCGTTTAGGCAGACAAAATGAAGCGGGAACCTATATGTACTCAGCCTGCTGCCTGTCTGGGGAAATCCCGTTTAGGTCAGGAGCCTGTGCGGACAATTAGAAGCTCGTTCTGGGCGGGCATAAGGATTTATCCCTCTATCCCGTTGACCGGTGCTTGCAAAGCCCGCAGAATCAAGCCTTTTTCGTCTCTAATTGTCCGCAGGCAGCCCGCCTTTTCCGATCACTGGCTGTTTTCTGCCTGCGGTGAACGATAGCGGCGCAGGACTTGCAGTATTTTGCCCGGTTGGAACCGGGAAGAAAGGATTGTCCGCAGACAGCGCACCGTTTATGTTCTTTCCGATGAAGCAAAGCAGTCACCAGAGGTTCATCCAAAGGCAGGACAGCGGCACGGAACCAGTTGCACAGCAGAGAGTAGGAAATGCTTTGCACGCAAACGCATTCTTCTCCATCGTCAAGGACAAGGCAGTTCCCGCTCTCATAGTTGCAGCACTGATGGACCAGCTTTCTAGCTCTGCGGTATTGGGAGTAGGTCATCACGGGGATTTTCTCTTTGATTTCTATCACCTCCTTTTGGACGGTCAAAACACACCCTTCTATTTATCCGTACATTTTGACAGCAAAATGACACCCCCTTTTGAAAATAAATTTGAGATAGCTCAAAATCCCTCTCATATATCCGTATATTTTCGAGGGAATTATTGCGTGGACAAACACAAAAATACCCTTCTAATAGTCATTTCATTTTGAGGGGATTTTTACGGGGGGTTCAGCAGAAAAATTTAAAAATACCTCTCTATTAGTCGTGACATTTTTAAGGGTGTTTTTATAGGTGTTTTCGCAAAAAAAATACCACCATGGCCGTTTCAAGCCATGATGGCATTCCTCAGATTTCAAATTTATAGCCGACGCGGCAGATAATAAAACTGGAAGAAATAAAGACTTTACGCCAGCTTCCAATTCTG
>CATYXQ010000055.1 GCA_958414825.1 uncultured Eubacteriales bacterium
CTTTATCGGCAAAATTGATTGAATGATACCAATATCTTTAACTATGTGATACCGGGACATCGACGCCTGAACTGGAAAAACTGATTGCGCTCAGCGGATGTTTTCATATTACAGTTGACGAGTTGATAACAGGCACGGCATCGTCTGTCGAAGCGGAAGACGCTCCGGCAGACGATACGACCGCACAGCATCGCGCAGAGAGCAAACTGGGCATAGGGCTTTGCTTATTCGGAGCAATTTGTCTGTTGCTAACAGGTCTTATCATGATTTTGCATCCGGCTGCAATGCAGAAAATCAACGCGTCGTCAGCGGTTACGCTAAATGGTTTCGGGATACTGCTTTTGTTTTGTGTTTTGGCAATGGTTGTCGGTATGATTCTGATTTTGAGAAAAAAATAATGGGGGAGGTAATTTGTATGAAAAAGTATAAAGCATTCAGTATGATTTTTGCTGTTCTTGCAGTTTTGCTGTCTGACATTATGTGTGCAGTCGTTGCTTTCAAGTATTGTGATTTGAGTTGGGGCGGCCGGTACTTCGGGTACAGCGCTCCCGCCAGTACAGCCTTTTGCCTCGCAATTCCGTATATTGCTGGGATTGCGGTGTGTATTTCTTTGACCTGTTTTTTTCATAAAAGGCAGAGCAGGACTTGAGATACTGAATCATGCATTTATAAAAGCTCCGCCTCAATTTGAGGCGGAGCTTTTATGTTTTCTGATCCTGATGAAATCTTTTTACGATGGATTTGACTTATAGGGCGGAAAACGAAAGAGAAGCATAAAAAGTTTTTCCGAAGCGAATGCGCGTTTTGTATCTGGAATGTTCTTATATGACGTTTAATTTCCGCCGGTCGAGCCGAAGCCGCCGGTGCGCACGCCATCGCATTCGTCGTCGAGCGTAATGCCGTATTCGACGAAGATGCCCTGGGCAAAACCGTCGCCCGCCGAGATGGTCAGGCTTTTTTCTTCATTTGAATCATTGGTCAGCTTGATAAAAATGTGTCCTTCGTTGTCCGCGCCGTAATAGTCGCTGTCAATGATACCGACTGTGTTGTTCAGCTGCAGACGGTATTTGAAGCCGAGTCCGCTGCGCGGATAGAGCTTGAGTACCCAGCCGTTTTCAATCCATACCCGCACGCCGGTCGGAATTTTGATTGTCTGTCCGGGAGACAGCGTAAACGAAACCGGCGCAAAGAAATCATAGCCCGCGCTGCCTGCAGTCGCGCGGCGGGGCAGACGGATCGTTTCATAGACAGCCTCGCCGTCCGTGCCGAACGTTTCCCTCCAGGCGCTGCAAAACTGTGTTTTTGAAACCTTTTCAAATCTGGCGATGCGTTTCATATGCGGTCCCTCCCGTAATCCGGTTCAAATATCGTAATTTTGTCGGCGTCAAGCGTTTTTTTCATGTCGATGACGCGCTGATTGGCACTGCCTTTCCAGTGCAGTTTTATATCCCGTTTGTCCGCCTCGTAGCGCCCGTCCACCAGCACGTCTATCAGATTTAGCCATTTAAGCTCTCGGATCTCCTCAAACGTGTATCCGGTGTACAGCCAGATGGTTTTCTGCGGCAGCCGGTCTCGGATCTCTTTGGCCAGCTTTTCAATTTCATCACGGTTTTTCGGATGGAGCGGGTCGCCGCCGCTGAACGTGACGCCGCTGATATAGGGCTTGCTCAGCTTTTCAAACAGTTCGGCCTTTGCCGCCTCGTCAAATTCCAGTCCGCCGTCTATGTCCCAGGTAATCGGGTTGTGGCATCCCGGACAGTGATGGGCGCAGCCCGCTACCCAGAGCACCGTGCGCAGTCCGTCGCCGTTGCGCATATCGTCGGTCGTTATATTGTGGTATCGCATGGTTCCTCACATACTCTTTCGGTCTCGGATTTCCGCCATTTTTGCCGCGTTTAGGCGCGTGTCGCCCTTGACGCGGGAATAGGACAGATAGCCGTTCATCCGGTCGATTTTGGTTAAATTCGCAGAGCCGCATTTCGGGCATACGTCCATTTCAAGCTCCTGATGGCCGCAGTCGTCGCAATAGGCGAGGGAGAGATTGACCCCCTCGTAAAATCCCATGTCCATCGCGCGGCGAACCAGCGTCTTGACCGCCTCGCGGTTGTAGTCGATGGGGTATTTCACGTATTGGATTTTGCCGCCGTTCATGAGATTCCAGAAACGCCCCTCAAGATTCTGCTTTTCAATCGGTGTGATCTCCTCAGAAACGTGGCAGTGGAAGCTGTTGGACACGTATTCGCGGTCGGATACGTTTTCGATAATCCCGTATTTTTTGCGGAACTGCTCAACCTGAAGTCCGCATAAACTTTCGGCGGGCGTTCCGTAGAGTGCATACAGATTTCCGTCTGCCTCCTTGAACTCGGCGACCTTTTGATTGATATGCTCCATGACCTCGAGCGCAAAGCGTCCGTCCTCTGCCAGCGACTTGTGGCTGTGAAGCTGTTCAAGCTCGTTGAGCGCCGTGATGCCGAAAGACGCAGTCGCGCTTTTCAGCAGAGGCTTGATCTTGTCGTGGATGCCGAGGCGTCCGCCGTAAAATCCGCCTTCGCAGTAGGCAAGCGGGTTGGTGGAGGCGCGCAGTTCGCCGAGATATTCGTAGGTGCGGATATGCAGCTTGCGGATCAGATTCAGATAATAGTCGAGCACCTCGTAAAAGTCGCGGCTTTCCTTTTGCGCGCGCGCATAAATCATCGGCAGATGCAGGCTGACCGCGCCGATGTTGAACCGTCCGACAAATACCGGAGCGTCGAGGTCGTCGGCAGGCGTCATACCCCCGCGTTCATACCACGGGGACAAAAAGGCGCGGCAGCCCATCGGAGAGACTACTTTGCCGTACCGTTTGTACATGTCGGCGACATATCCCTCGCCGGTCAGAGACAGCCAGTCGGGGTACATGGATTTCTGCGAGCAGTCGATGCCCGCTTCAAACACATCCTCAAGTTCGCCGCCCGGTCCGTGCAGGTCTTTGTCATACAAAAAGACGATTTTCGGAAACAGGACCGGCTTTTTGCACCACTTTTTGCCCTGACCGCCCCGCCGGACGTCCAGCATGATTTTGGAGGCCATTTTTGCGAACCGATCCCGGCCGAGACCGATGGTCACGGTGATGAACGGATAGTCTCCGCGACTGGAGGCGACCGTGTTGAATTTATATTCCCAGCCCTGAAAGCCCTGATGAAAGTCGTTTTCAAGGTCGGCTGTGGTTTCCCGCTCGCACACGTCCTCGGAGAGTCCGAGCGCGCGATATTTCTCCATGTACTTTTTATAGCTGCGCTCGGCGTAGGGCGCGAGGATTTTGTCCGCCTCGGGAACGGTAAAGCCGCCGTACTGCTGGCTTGCGGCCGACAAAACGATGTCGCCGATTACGTCGAACGCGACGTCCAGCGTTTTCGGTTCGTTGTACCAGAGGTTGCCCATTTCAAAGCCGTCTTTTAAAACCGCCGCCACGTCAAACAGGCAGCAGTTCATCGTGTCTCTCCGCGCCGACATGTCGTGTACGTAGATGTAGCCGTCTCGGCAGGCCTGAAGCTCCTCCACAGTCAGGAAAAATTTCTTATACAGTTCTTTGTTGAGCTGATTGAAGATCAGAGAGCGCTTGGTAGAGACCAGCGCCGAGTCCGAATTGGAATTCTCCTTGTCGCCGATGTACATAATGGCCTGACTTTTGCGGTAGACCTCGTCCAGCATATGCACAAAATCCTGCTTATAGTTGCGGTAGTCGCGGTAACTTTTAGCTACGGCGGGATTGACGAAATCCAGCGCGCCCTCGACGATGTTGTGCATCTCGGAAATATGCACCTCGTCCCGGCCGAGTTCCAGTACGCGGCTGTCTACAAACGCGCAGATTTTTTGCAGATCCTCAGGTGTAAAGCGGATCAGCACGCGGTCGGCCGATTTGGTTACGGCAGCCACGACTTTCTGTACATTGTAGTCCTCTTTTGTTCCGTCTTTTTTGATTACTTTGATCATTGTTTCTTTCTCCGTCAGACATTTGATTTGATTATACACTGACACAATATATAGTGTCAATGTGCATTTTGAACAGCAATATTTAGCGTAGCACAAAAAGTCGGGCAAATTCGGCAAATTGACGGACGCGCTTTCTCTGGCCGGACATGACGCAAAACGGTTTTGGTTGTTTTGATAGCGGCGGAAAACCGGCAATTTTGACAAATTTCCGCAGACGCCGCTTTATGAATGCCGCACGGCAGCAAAAAAACGCCGGTCGGGATTTTCCCGAACCGGCGAAAGCGACGCCGCGGCTATCCGAGCGGAATATGCCGGATGGTTTTGTTATACAGGCGGATATAGAGAAGGGCGCTGACGGCGGCCGAAGCGATTTCCGCTATCGGGAACGACCACCAGATGAGATTAAGATTGCCGGAAAGCGAGAGCAGATAGGCTGCGGGAATCAACACAAGCAGCTGCCGCACGATCGAGACCAGCATAGAGTAAAAACCGTGTCCGAGCGCCTGAAATACCGAACTGATTACGATCCCGAAGCCCGCGAGCGCAAAACTGATGCTGATAATTTGAAGCGCCGTGCAGCCGAGCGCAATCACCGCGTCATCGTCGATGAACAGCCGGAGCAGTACGTCCGGAATCAACTGCATCAGCAGCGTGCCGACGGCCATAAAGCCGAATGCGTACAACATGGCAAATTTGGTGGTTTGGAGCATACGCCGGCGCCGTTTTGCACCGAAATTGTAGGCGATAATCGGAATCACACCGTTGTTCATGCCGAAAAGGGGCATAAATACAAAGCTTTGAAGCTTGAAATACACGCCGAAGATGGACGCGCTGTAACTTGAGACGCCCATGAGGATGATGTTCATGAGATAATACATCACCGAGCCGATCGAAACCATAATGATCGAGGGAACACCGATAGCGTATATCCCGCCGATAATCTTCCAGTCGGGCTTGAAGTTTCGCAGACTGAGCCGAATATCGGCATTGTATTTGGTGTTGAGCAGAACGGCAAGGACACAGCCGACCGCCTGCCCGATAACGGTTGCCAAAGCGGCGCCTGTCGCGCCGAGCCCGAATCCGCGGACGCCGAAAAACGGAAGCTCGTCTAAGATGAACAAAGGGTCGAGAACAATGTTCATCAGCGCGCCGACGCCCTGCGCATACATTGTATAAATGGTACGTCCGGTGGACTGCATCAGCCGTTCAAACATGATTTGAACAAATATGAATACCGATCCGATGGAACAGATTTTCAAATAAGCGATTCCGCTTTCCTTGACTGCGGCGATATTCAATCCGCTTTCCAGTTCCGCAGTGCTGAGAATGCCGTTGAAATAGGCTTCCGTGCCGAACAAGCCGAAGAGAAGAATCACAAAATAGCCTAAAAAAGCCAGCAAAACGCCGTTGTGCGCGATTTTATTGACTCGATCGGGATTTTTTTCGCCGAGCGCTTTGGAGAGCAGCGCGTTTACGCCGACCGCCGTTCCGGTGGCGATGCCGATAATCAGATTCTGTGCGGAAAAGGCCTGACTGACCGCTGTCAGCGCTTCCAGTCCGGTCATGGCGACAAAGTAGCTGTCCACTACGTTGTAAAGCGCCTGCACAAGCATGGATAGAATCATCGGAAGGGACATGGAAAGGAGCAGTCTGCCGGGCGGCATTGTTCCCATTTTGTTTTCTTTTTGCAAATCCATTGTTTTTTGAATCTCCGCTAAAATATATTCGACCTATTCTATCATAGGAAAAATTTTCTGTCAATCGGGAGAAACGACAAAAAAAACGTGTGGAAGCTGCCTTTTTCAAAACTTCCCGCGTTGCTTGCGTATCTCTGTCCGAATCAACGGTTCCCGGCAGCGCCAGTCCTGCTTTCTTTGGACTGCGCATAGACGTTTTTTTGGGTATGCAAAAAAAATTTAGAAAATCTCAAAAAAAGTAGTGCAATTTCCAAAGAGTTGTGCTATAATAAAAAAGCTGTGTACAGTGTATCGCAGATTTTAATTTCCGCCCTTAGCTCAGTCCGGATAGAGTACCGGATTCCGATTCCGTTGGTCGTGGGTTCGAATCCCCCAGGGCGGGCCAGACCGCCGGAATGTTCCGGCGGCGTTATGGAGGCATAGCTCAGCTGGTCAGAGCGTTCGGTTCACATCCGAGAGGTCGTGGGTTCGAGCCCCTCTGTCTCCACCAATATTTATTAAAAGCCGCCGAAATCGAAAAGATTTCAGCGGCTTTATGCTGTAAATATATGTTTTGAATTGAAAGGAGTAATCAATTATGAAGAAAATCAGTATCGTGCTTTGGGTGCTGGCGGCGGCGCTCTTGTTTACCGCCTGCGGCAAAAGCGAGGAGGCGCAAAGGGTTGACGACCTGATCGCTTCGGTCGGTGAAATTTCGCTTGACAGCGAAGCGCGCATTCTTGAAGCGGAAAAAGCGGTTTCGCAGCTTGAGGAAAAAGAGCAGAAGCAGCTTGATAATCTTGCGCTTTTGCAGGAAGCCAGGGCAAAGTACAATCGTTTGTTGGTTGAAAACGTCGAGGCTTTGATTACAGCGATCGGGACGGTTACACTGGACAGCGCGGATGCGATTCAGACCGCAGGAAAAGGATATGCGTCGCTGGATGCGTCTTTACAGCCGGAGGTCGGAAACTATGCGGAACTTCAGGCGGCGGAAGAAGCGTATCGCATGGCGCAGGTAGACGAAATTCGGGAAGCGATTGCCGTGATTGGAACGGTTACGCTGGACAGCGGCGAGGCGATTGCGTCCGCGCGCGCAGTATATGAAAAATATGATTCGGACATTCAGGCGGCGGTAGACAATTATGATTTGCTGACTGCGGCTGAGGATACGCTGCTGAATCTGCGGGCGGAGCAGGTTATATCTATGATTGACGCTATTGGTACGGTTACTTTGGATAGTAAAGAAGCCATTGATAAAGCGCAGAGCGCTTTGCGCGCATTGACAAACGAAGAAAAAAACAGAGTGACCAATGCAGATGTTTTAACGCAGGCCGGCGCTACATACAGGGAACTGGAAAAGGCTGCGAAAAAGCAGGCGTCGCTGGATGAGGCCCGTTCGCTGATCCGAGTGACAGGCATATGGGTATCGAAGCCTGACAGCGCCGGCGGCGTCGAGTTGTATTTTAATTTTGTCAATAAATCTGATAAAGTAATAAAGTATGTAAATTTCGGCGCCACTTTCTATAACAGCGTCGGCGATGTTGTGAAATGCGAGTATGAAAATGCCCGTATCAATCGCTGTTATTCAACCGGTCCCTTTGCCAAGGGGGAGGGGCTTTCCGGTTCCGGATGGTACTGGGGAGATTATTACAACTGGGATATTTCGTCGGTCAAGCTCGTTTCTTTGGATATTGAATATATGGACGGCAGCACCTATAAGTTTGATGACGATCAAATTGCCCATGTGCAGTATTGATTTGCAGGAGCGGGAGAAATCCCGCTCTTTTTTTCAGCTTAAAATAAAAAAGCAGGGACATTTCATTTGAAATGTCCCTGACGGTATGATTTGGAAATGCTTTTTTGCCGGTTGCTTTGATTTTGTCTTTGAAAGTCTGCGGGCGTATACCGCAGACTTTCCGGTCAAACTCGGCGCGTTTTTTGGTGGGATACGGAAAGAATACGCGCGGCTGAGAGCGCGCCCAGCAGCGTGTCGGTGCCGGAAGAAGCGCCCATTGTGAATACAAAACGGCAGGCCTTATCAAAATCCGAATTTCCGAGCACGGCATGGACGGCGGCGTCGTATACCGTAAAATAACTGTCCGCGAGCGCATGGCGAAGATAGGCGCCGCTGATTTGCGAGGTGCGCGCAAGCGCGTCGGATACGGCTGCGGCGCAGGCGTCCGTAATTTTGGGAACGGCGATTTGGGCTTTGCGCGCTGCGTACAGCGTTTGGAAAAATCCGCAGAGGAAATCGTCGCCCGACGGCGTTAAGCCGCGTCCGCGGCCGATCAAACGCAGGGCCGCGTCGCCTGCTCCGACCGCATCGTCCTTGCAAAAGGCTGTTTCCAGCGCCGGAAGCGCGGCTTTTGTTGCCGCATCGGTTTCGAGCAGGGACAGCATACCGTGCGGCGAGCCGTTTTCGCGAATAAATGCGTATAGCGCATCAAGGCGTCCGGCGCCGGGCAATTGCAGAATACCGCGCTTCCGCCGCGGCGGAAGCGCGGTATTCTGCCGCAGAATATAATTTTGCGCGCCAAGCGAGAAACCGTCCTTTTGCAGGACGGCCGGATCTCCGGGTTTCGCTTTACAGCCGCCGAGAAAGCTTTGTATGTCGTCAAGCGCGGCGCCGAACGGCACTTCACCGTAAGCACTGCTGTGAAACAGCAGAATTTCCTCGCCGAAATTACAGTACAGCGCGCTTGAAAACACGCCGCAGACTCTGCCGACGGCGTGTTTTTGAAAGAGATGCTCCGCAGTCGGGCCGCACCGACCGAGAAGCTCAGCGGCTGAGGCTGTATTCATAGGTCTTCATGGCGACCATCTGTTCTTCGTCGGTGGCAATGGTATAGATTTTCACCTTGGAATCGGGCGCGGAAAGTTCGCATTCGCCATGAGCCGCGCTGTTCTTTTCAGGGTCGATATGCACGCCGAACACGCCGAGCGCGTCGCATACGCGCCGACGTACCGTAACCGAGTTTTCACCGATACCGCCTGCAAACGTCAGATAGTCCAGTCCGCCGAGTTCGGCATAGAAACTGCCGACGTAACGAACAATAGAGGCGACAAACAGGTCGATCGCAAGCTTTGCGCGCGCGTTGCCCGCATTTGCCGCTTCTTCAATAAAGCGCAGATCGCTGTCTACGCCCGAGACGCCGTAAAGGCCGCTGTTTTTGGAGAAGGCCGCAGTGATTTCATCAATGCTCATCCCCTCGTTCATCAAAAACGGAACGATATAGGCGTCGATGTCTCCGCAGCGCGCGGCGTGCGGAAGACCGGTTTGCGGCGTGAAGCCAAAGCTGCAATCCACGCTTTTGCCGTCCTCAATCGCGCAGAGCGAGGAGGAGCCGCCGAGATGACAGGAGATTGCGCGGAACTTGTCTTTGCCGGTCAGTTCGGGCAGGTGGCGCGCGGTGTATTCGTGCGAGTGGCCGTGGAACCCAAAGCGCTGGATCCCGTATTTTTCATACCAGTCGTAGGGAAGTGCATACAGCTTCCTTTCGGGCGGAATGGTTTTGTGAAACGCGGTTTCAAAAGAGCCGACAAGCAGCGCGTCGGGCAGCATGGCCTTGAACTCGCCGATAGCGTCGAGGTAGGGCTTGTTGTGCGCGGGCGCGATGAACAGATAATCGCGCATAGCGCCGAGTACCTCGTCGTTCAGTTCAAACACGCCGTGGTGTCCCTTGGCGAGCACGGTTTTAAAGCCCACGGCTTCGATTTCACCGATGGCGCTGAGGATATTCTGGCGCGGATCCAGGAGATCGCTGAGAAAGAGTGCGATGCCGTCTTTGTATTTCGGCACGGAGAGATGATCCTTTTCGATCTTTTCGCCGGTTGCGGTATTGCAGAATGAATAGATGGCCTCGGTTTCACTGCCTACGCGCTCGACCTTAGCGGTTGCGTATACTTTTTTTTCGGGCATTTCATAAAGCTTGAACTTCAGCGAGGTACTGCCCACATTGCAGACGAGAATTTTCATAGATTTCAGCCTTTCCTTGAAGAATTTTTACCGATTTTCCCCGCGGTGCGGAATCGGTATCTGTTTACCTATATATAATATCACATTTGCGCGGTTTTTTCATACAAAAATTTACACAGAAAAACCGCGGACTTTCAGTGAGTGAAAAGAACCGCGGTTTGACAGTCGGGATTATACCAGAAATTGCGCGAGCAGATCAAAAACTTCTTCTTTTGTTTTTTCGGGCGCCATGGAAAGAATGCGCTTGATGCGGTAGCTGATTGTGTTTTCGGCGACAAACAGCTTGGCGGCGATCTTGGAATAGCTTTCCCGATTTAAAAGCTCGCGAAGAATCAGGACGTCGAGCTTGTCGCAGCCCGAAAGCAGTTTTTCGACCAGCAGAACCTCGCTTACGTCGGGATCGCTGAAAAAGGTAGACCCGTCGGACGATTCGCCGCACGCTTTGTTTTTTTGCTGCAGTTGTACGTCGATTTTTTCGCCGCCCGCGCCCAGGATGTCGCAGTGCAGCAGCATGGCGAGCGAGGAGAGGGAGGGAACGGTCTTGAGCAGATTGTAGGCGTTGATGGCAAGCTTGCCCGCTTCCGCGCTTTTGACTTTGGCGATGGTAATGTTTTGAATGCCGAGACTGGAGAGCACCGTGTCTCCGAACGTCGCGATATGAATGCGATCCGGCGCAGTGATACCGATTTCGCTGAGCCGTTTCATCAGGATAACGGCTGCGATGTCGTTTGCGCAGATGACCGAATCATAATTCTGTATCCGGTCGATCAGACGGCTGCAGGTTGCGTGTAGCGTGTCCGTATAGGTAAAAATATCGGTTTTGGCATGTCCGGGTTCAAGCAGAAAGTTGGCGACCTTGGAGGAATCGGTGGCGCTCTGCGGATCGACCGCGAACAGCGCGGTGCGCCGGCATCCTTTTTCTTCCAGGTATTTCATCAGCTTGCGCGAGGCGTCGTCATAATCCATGGAAATAAAGCTGGCGAACGGGAACTGCTTTTGATAATTGGCCAGCGAGAGCACAATCGGACGGATACCGTTTGTATGCAAAAGATGCATGGTCTGCGCGGCCCAGGACATGGAGGAGCCAAGCATGATAACGCAGCTGTCGGCGGTGAGTTCGTCAATGGAAAAGTCGGCGGAGGAGTGAACGGCGATCTGTATGTTTTTGCGTTTGGCCTGCGCGGCGATTCCCTTGATGTAGTGTGTGCACCAGTGGGAGCACATATAGGCAGCTTCCACAAGAATATGCATTTCGATTCCTCCTTTCGATCTTTTGGACGCTGATGAATGATGTCGATGAAAAATGGCGAAAATAGTTAAAAAGTACAGTTGTATTTTAGCATAAAGCGTTTCTTTGGTCAATCCCTTGCAAAGATTTTTAGGAAAAGTTTATTTTTTTGTATTGAAACGCCCAACATGATGTGATAGGATAGTCTTGTATCTTATTACCACAATTTTGTGAAAGGAGAACAATTTTCATGAAAGCAAGTAAAATTTTGCTTTTACTTTTGACAGTTGTAATGTGCGTATGTGTTTTTGCATCCTGCGGCGATGAGAAAACGCCTGCGGGAACGGACAACACGAGCACAGGCGACGTAACCGATCCCAGTTCGGAGGAGGGAGAAAAACTCGGCGTTCCGGAAACAGCGGATTACGGAGGAGAGACCTTTAACATTTTGACTGCGGGCAACGTGGCGTATGAGGATTTCAAGTTTACCGAGGAGTCTTCTCTCGCGCTGGACAATGCGCAGTATAAGCGCAAGAGCCTTGTTGAACAAAACTACAATATCACCATTTCTCAAACGGCTAAAAAGGCGTATTCGAGCGGCGGCGGACCGGGCTTTTTGCAGATCAGCACCGACGTCAACGCGGGCGACTGCAATTTTGACCTCGCGCTGATTGCGGGCTATGACGTCAGCGTTTTGGCTTACAG
>CATYXQ010000056.1 GCA_958414825.1 uncultured Eubacteriales bacterium
AAAATGAACACAGACAAAATTTACGCGCAAAATATTGCAAACGAATATGCGCCTAAAAAGGCGTCCAAGGTAATAGCGCTTAAAAAGCTTGACAGAACAGCGAAAAGGCCTGCCGAGATTTTTGCATATACTTTCGGCATTGCTTGCGCGCTGGTTCTCGGTACGGGAATGTGCTTCTCTATGGGGGTCATCGGCAGCGGCAATCCAACCGTCTTTATTACAGGTATTATTATAGGCTGTCTTGGTATCGCAGGCGTAAGTGTAAATTATCCTATCTACAAAAAAATACTTGAAAAAGGCAAGATGAAGTACGGCTCTGATATCATTCGCCTTGCCAACGAAATCGCAGAAGAATAAAAAAGGGCGGGCAGTAAAATGAATAAAAACGAAACAAAATACCTGAATACTGCCCGATTGATGAACGAGGCTTTGCTCATACTTCTTGAACATAAAAACTACGAGTTTATTACAGTCAAAGAAATCTGCGCGAAAGCAGGCGTAAATCGTTCCACCTTCTATTTGCATTATGAAACAATGAATGACCTATTGACCGAAAGCCTTGCGTATATCACAGAAAAACGCAATAGCAGATACCAAAGCGACTTGATGCTAAACAGAGAAAGAATCGAAAACGCTTCTCTCGATAAACTGATGCTGATTACCCCCGACTATGTTGTTCCGTATTTGGAATTTGTCAAAGAGAACAAAAATATTTTCATTGCCGCACTGTCCCAACCGAATACTTTTCGCACAGATCACACATTTGACGCGCTTTTCAACAATTATATTACGCATATTATGGCAAGGTATCATATTCCCGAGCAGGACAGAAAATATATGTTGACCTATTATATGCGTGGAATAAACGCCGTCATTATGGCGTGGGTGGACAATGACTGCAAGGAACCGATTGAGCATATCGCAAAGCTGCTCATTGATTGCGTGGGCCCCGAACGCAACGGTAAAGAATGAAAAATCAGCAGAAGATTTTTTGGAAAATTATCTTTCCTCCTATATTCATCATCATACTGCTTTGCGTGTTGGGTGCGGCAGGCTTGATATATAGCTTTGCTTTTCAAAATGCAATACCTGCCGCACAGTATTGCGCTTACGGAATATCCGCCTATGCTTTGATCGTTATATGCTTCAGATTTTCAAGGCTTGCAAAATGGATGAACACATACCGTAAAGAAAACCGCTATATCGTAAGATTTCAGCAGGATGTAGGATTTCGCGTAAAGCTCTCATTATATGGAAGTATGAGCATAAATCTTCTTTACTCTGTTTTTCATTTGGTAATGGGATTTCTTAACCACTCGATATGGTTTTATTCATTGGCAGGATATTATATGTTGCTTTCCTTAATGAGAGGATTTTTCCTCAGAGACGCCTATAAGGACACTGAGCTTTCTATAGAAAAGCAATGGAAAAGATACCGATTCAGCGGTGTGCTTCTCATCATAACGAACTTGGCGCTTGGTGCAATTGTTTTCCATATCGTTCATCAAAACCAGGGCTTTACCTACCACTATATTCAAACAATTGCAATGGCGGCGTATACCTTTACCATAACCACAGTTGCAATTGTAAATGTCATCCGTTATCGCCAATATAAGCAACCGATGATTTCAGCAGTTAAACTTGTAAATTTTGCCGCTGCACTCGTTTCCATGTTCTCGCTTGAAAGCGCAATGCTCAACGCTTTTGGCAAGTCAGATGGAGAAAATTTTCGTAAGTTCATGACCGCTTTCACGGGTACGGGCGTATGCTTAACGATACTTGTGATTGGAATTTATATGGTGATTAAAAGCACAAAAAAACTACAAGCGGATTAAAATCGCATCTCTTTCAAAGCATGCCGCACTTTCTTTATTCTAAGAACGGAAATTGAATCGTACCGAGCCATAAGCCGCAAAGATTTTTTAAAAGATCTGCGGCTTTTTTTGCTCCCATTTTTCAAAGAAGTTTTCTTAAAGTTTGCCTAAAGCAACAGAAGCAAAATGAGGACAAACGACCATTTTGCAAGAGAAGAAAGCAGAACGACATAGCCTACGCTATGCCGTTCTCTAACTGTCAAAATCTAAGATTTTCCGATTCGTAAAACAACCGCAATCCTCCTTTTCGCAGAGATTACGGATTTTCTTTTAAAAAGGCCGGTAAAAATTCGGCTGAAATCGTATCGGTCACATACCCGCGCAGCTTCGCCAAAGTCGTATGGTTACCGTAATAGGAAATTCCGTGATTTTTAGCTTGTTCTTCTGTGTACGCCTCTAAAAAGTAAATATGATTATTATAAAAGCGCTTGTCAAAATCGAACACGGTCGGGATAAACAGTACATTCTCAACAATAGCAGCCTCATCCCCGCGCTTGACAAGCTCAAAAGACAGCATTCCGCCGAGCATATTGTAATCCGCCGCCATTTCCGCCATGAAATTACCGAGTGAATAGATGCATAGCGTGCGGTTATCTCCGTTTTCAATCCACTCAATCGGCTGAATCACGTGAGGATGATGCCCTAAAATCACATCGCCGCCGCATTCGCTGATCAGCTTTGCAATCTCGCGCTGCTGATCGTTTGTACGGAACGTATTTTCATATCCCCAGTGCATGGAAACAATCGTAACATCTGCCAGCGCCTCAGCCTCTGTTACCTTTTCCCGGATAAGCGCTTCATCAATATACGGAATATATACGTCGCTGGTCGTCGGAAGCGAAATCCCGTTTGTTCCATATGTGAAAGCCAACAGTGCAATTTTGATTCCATTTTTCTCAATCACGGTGATTGCATCAAAATCCGCGCGGCTTCGATAGGCACCGATACGGGTAACCGGCTGATTTTCCCAATAATCGAGCGTAGCCAACAACCCGCTCTCTCCCTTGTCCAGCATGTGATTATTCGCCATACCGATAATATCAAAGCCTGCATCCACAACCGCGTCTCCAAGTTCAGTAGGAGAGTTAAAGCGAGGATAGTAGCTGAGATCATAACCATCACCACACATCAGCGTCTCCTGGTTGATAAACGCGAGATCATGTTCTTCAACAATTTCCTTGATGTCGGTATATGAGGGGCGAAAATCATATCTTTGCTCTGTTCCCTCTGCATTTTTCTGTGCATCCCGCACATTTCCGTAATACACGATGTTGTCCCCCGCAGCAATAAAAGAAACACGGTATTCTTTCGGTTCCACGACGGGAGCGACAGGCGGTTCGGTCATAATGGTCAGTGCGGAAGTCAGTATGGTGGACTCTACAGAAGAATCCGAAACTGGAGGCTGTATTTCCGCATCACTGCACGCAGTGAAAAACAGCGAAAAACAAATCAAAAGTAAACATAAAAACAGTTTTTTCATACGTCCCTCTTTATCTGAAAGAATTTTCTCCGCACAAAACATTTGTACGAAGAATCGAATATGCGCAATCCGGCAAACCATGCTGCCGCAAAACGCGCACCAAATACTCGGGATTCAGAAAATTTGCGCTGTCAGCCGAAAGTCTCGCACGAATCAGAAAGCCGTTCTCCTGCAACTGTGCAGAAACACTGCAAATCTGATCGGAAATATCCGTGTCCCGCTCTCCGCTCTTTGTGCGCTTCAAAATAACCAGCGGAGACGCAGACAACGCGGCCTCGTAATTTGCCGCATCTTTTTCATCGGCCTGTGACAAATGAAAGCGAAGTTCATAGTCCGAATGCGTAATCGCAGAAAACTTCGTGCTCGGAAAATAAACCTCCTGTATGAAAAGTCCCTCGATGCCGGTGTCCCTTAAACCGGCAAAAAGATCTGAAACATCCGTATCTTCAGGCGCCCCGACCACCTGGACGTCTACAAATTCGCAAACACTTTCAGTCCCCACGGAGAGCGGGGTCGCAAAAACCAGACGCGGATGCGGAGAAAACCCCTCGGAATACCAAACCGGTACGCCTCTGCGAACCAGCAGCCGCATAAACGTCCGCTGAAGATCCAAATGTGAAATATACTGAAGCGCACCGGTCTTTGAAAACCGAATGCGCACCGCCGTATGCGGAACCGCTTCTCTCACGGGCAGCATGTGCGCTCACCTCCAAGCCGATTTGCACCGCATCCGGAACATTGCTCCCGGCAATTCTTCGTCGGAACATTTTCATAGGCGCGCGCCCGTTCACGTAGCAAAAACGCCTTGGTTACGCCGCAATCAATAACATCCCACGGCAAAATCTCATCGAGTCCGAAGCCGCGCGTTGCATAAAAATCAGGATCGATCCCCGCGTCCTTGAAAATTTCCATCCATTTGTCAAAATCAAAGTATTCTGTCCACGCATCAAACTTCACGCCGCGCGCGGCCGCAAGTTCAAGCGCTGCGGCAAGCCGCCGGTCTCCGCGCGCAAATACCGCTTCCAGATATGAAACCTTAGCTTCATGGTAATTATAAACGATCTTGCGGTCAGTGATACAGCTTTTAAGCAATTCCTGCTTGCGCATAAGCTCCGCGTGGCTGTCCTGCTTTTCCCACTGAAACGGCGTAAACGGCTTCGGCACAAAGCAGGAAACACTGACGGTTACCGACGGCCGCTTTGTACGGTTGTGATTCGGATTCTCGTAGAAAGCATCCAATACCCGCTTGGCCAGTCGTGCAATTCCCTCAATGTCAGCGTCTGTTTCCGTTGGCAGACCGTTCATAAAATACAGTTTGACCGAAGTTTTGCCTACGTCAAACGCCACATTGACCGCACGCAAAAGATCTTCCTCGCACACGTTTTTATTGATTGCGTCACGCAGGCGCTGCGTTCCCGCCTCGGGCGCAAAGGTCAAACTGCCGGTACGCACGGTAGAAACTTTGTCCATCAGCTGCCGCGTAAAGCTGTCCAAACGTAGCGAAGGCAAAGAAAGGCTGATGTGATGCTCGGTTGCATAAGCGGAAAGTTCATCCGTGAGTTCCTCAATATCGGAATAATCACTAATTGACAGCGAAGAAAGGGTCATTTCATCATAGCCAGAATGCGCATACATACATTTTGCATCCGAAACCAGCTTTCCCACGCTTTTTTCACGTACCGGACGGCAGACCATTCCCGCCTGACAAAAACGACATCCGCGAATACATCCGCGATACACCTCAAGCACCATTTTATCCTGTACCGTCTCGATATACGGTAAATATGTCTGTACGGGATAGTACGCCTTGTCAAGATCGCGCACGATACGCTTGCGCACTTTTACAGGCACATCGGATGCTGCCGGTGTATAAGACGCAATCGTCCCGTCCTCCTGATACGCAACGCTGTACAGCGAGGGAACATAGAAGCCCTCAAGCTGCGCCGCCGCGCGCAAGAAACGCGCTTTAGTATAGCTTCCGTCAGCTTTCATATCCAAGTACAGCCGACAAAGTTCAGGCAGCGCCTCCTCGCCCTCTCCGATGGAAAACAAATCAAAAAAAGGCGCCAAAGGCTCCGGATTATAAGCGCAGTGCCCGCCTCCGATCAAAATAGGAAAATTGTCCCCGCGTTCCTCGGCGCGAAGCGGAATTCCGGCAAGCTGCAACATATTCAAAACCGTAGTATAACAAAGCTCATACTGAAGCGTAAATCCGACAAAATCAAAATCGGACAGCGGATCCCCGCTCTCATGCGCACAAAGAGACAAACTGTGCGCACGCATTTGTTCCTGCATATCCGGCCACGGCGCAAATACACGCTCGCACCAAATATCCGATGATTCATTCAGCACACCGTACAAAATCCGCATACCGAGATTGGACATTCCGATCTCATAAACGTCCGGAAAACAAAAAGCGAACCGACATTTTACCTTGTCTTTATTTTTTAAAATCTGTCCGTACTCCCCACCGCTGTAACGGCCAGGCTTTGAAACATTTTTTAATATAGATGAATCGTACATACTTCCTCACATAATCCTATATGATAGGAAAGCCGCCATCGCGGCGGCTTTCCTATCAATTTTATAAACAAACCTTTGCAATAATCAACGCAGGTACAAGCCAGAACAACTGATAAATCGCCGTATACAAAGAGGAAATCGTGCCGGATAAATTCATAAAGCACAAAAAGACCGTAAGCAACGCGCAAATTGCCGCAGACGCAATGCGAACGGCTTTCATCGTACTGATTACACGTGAAACCCGATCACACATAGTCACCGCATGTACAAGATCGCCGACGCCGCCCTTGGATACCACGCCGCTGTCCGCGCGGCCACCGCGAACACCGTTTTCAAAATTGCGCCGCCGCACAACCTTGACCGGAAGCTTTGAAATATCGATAAAGCGCGCCAAAAGCTCATCGCTGATATTGGAATCTCCGGTCAAAATTACCGAAGCCACGCCGTGCTTGGCAAGTCGGCGAACAATCGACTCAAATCCGCCGTCCAGCGTATAGCGGATGAAGAACTTTGCGCGCAGTTCCCCATCCTGTGCAAGATACATCGTTGAGAAATGCTTACCGCCGATCTCATCACTGCGGTCGGTCACACAAAACCCGTTTTTCTTCATATAGTCGGCATTACCGACATACAGCATCTCACCGTCCACCAAGGCACAGACGCCATCCTCAAAAACCTGTTCCAGCTTGATACGATAAGGCTTGGGGCAATCGGTCGTCATCAGAGAAAACACATGTTTTAAAGGGCCGCCAAGCCGACTGAACAAAGCGCCCATCTGCTCGATAATCGTCTCAATATCGCCTTTTCCGTAAATACGAAGATTTTCCAGCGCCACACCATAGGATGGAAACGCATCCGCATCATCAAAACAGATCAAAGTCGTGCCCGCATACTCCTCCACGGAAGTCTCGCCGACAATAGCGCTTTCTTTTTTATATAACTGTTTTGACGCTTTATAAAGCGGATAACTGGCTGAAAGAAAGAGCGTAGCCGGAAGCCCCAACATAATCACGGCGTTAAAAACCCCAAAAGACGCATCCACGCGGTCCCCGCCTGCCATGCTGAAAATAAACGCAACCACCGCAACAGCAAAAATAATCGGCACAAGCACGCGATTGATTCCAACATCGCGTTCGCTACGACTGTCTGTGCGCGCAAAATAATTTTCTACAAAACTGCACTTTTCCACACGCAAAACCTGTGCGTCTTCGCCGTTGGTATAATCCTCCATACCGACGATCCCCGCCGTTTCGCCCGGAAGCGCTTTCACGGCAACATACTTCTGAGCCGCATCGGAAGAAATAATGTCAAAAGCCAATTTCTGACGCCGGATATCCAAATAATCAAACAGTTTGACCGATAGTGCGCAAAGTCCCGCAGAGAAATTATAGATCGGAGCCGTAGAGCCGAACGCGCAACTGACAATATCGCAAATGACGGTAAACAATACTGCGAGTACAAGCACGCTGTCACCCGTAATCCGGAATTTCAGCAGACTGAGCGCGCCGTTTGCCAGTTCACGATAGCAAAGCGCGCTGAGAATCAACAAAAGCTGAAGCGATGCCATAGAATAAACCACCGGATAGTACGCCGGGTTCAACGCATCCGGCATTGTCACGCCAAGCGCCGGCAAGCATTCCAGCGCAAACAGCAAAAGCTCTGCGAGCAACGCCAAAAGCAGCTTTAATCCGGAATTTTTGCTCCATCGCTTATAATCTGCGGCAATGTCGTCCCTTTGACGCTGATACGTAAATTCATCTTTAGGCGAATCAATCGTTTTCGGAATCTTTGAAATACGGTTTTCCGACACGGCTTCAAATTCGGGCATGTCCGTATCCGGTTCCCATACGTCGGCCTTCTCCATTCCAAGCGCCTGTTTAATCAGCGTATAGTCCGTTCGATCATAATCCACGGCCTGTTGCTGCGTCTCCGACTGCTTTCGAAGCGCGTATGCCTCCTTATTCTCAATACGAGCTATGGTATATACGCGCGTATGTTTTGTATTGATGGTTTCAGAAAGCGGCTCCGTTTCCGTTTTACCGACAGAAGAAACATTCTGCTTATTTTTTTCCAGTTCGCCGCGGGCGATTCCCCAAGCGGCAAGAATATCCTCTTCATTTACTGCGGACAAGGGCGCTGGTTCGTCCATTTCTGCCTCGCCGGCAAATGTTTCATGCGCTTCCACTTTGTCAGCGGCAGGTTTTGGAATATTCATTTCGACGGTATTGGTTTCTTTTCGGTGATCTATATTAGACGATTTCTCGGTAAGCAACGCCTCAAATTCTTCAGAAAGATCAATCTCTGAATCACCGGCGGCATCCGAATCAGCTGCCGCCTCCGTTGTTTGGACATCTTTTTGCTCCAATTCAGAGGTATGCAGATCTTCATCTGATCCTAAAATATCATCTTTTAATTTTTTCAGCAGTTCATCAACCGTCATTTCATTGTCTCTGTTTTCTTCCATGCCCAAGTTCCTTTCCGTAATTATGAATGCCGCTTTTCGGCTATCGCCGCAAGTACGACCGCTGCGGCACAGGATACATTCAATGAATTGACATGTCCGAAATTCGGAATGCCGACCCGGAAGTCACATTTCTCAAGTACAAGCCGTGATACCCCGTTTCCCTCACTGCCGAATACCACGCCCGCAGAGCCGCTGAAATCAACCGCACGGTAGTTGTCTCCGCCGCTTTCCGCCGCATAAATCCAAAGTCCTTTTTTTTGAAGCTCCGTAATTGCGTCGGCAATATTGGTCACTTTCGCTACTGCCATATGTTCAAGCGCCCCTGCAGAAGCTTTTTCCACAACTGCGGTAATTCCGCTGGCGCGGCGTTTAGGGATCACAATTCCATGCGCGCCGAATACATCGGCACTGCGGATAATCGCACCAAGATTGCGCGGATCCTCCACTCCGTCAAGAATGACCACAAGCGGCGGTTCGCCACGCTCGGCGGCAACGGCCAAAATATCATCCAGCGTACAGTATTCTTTCTGCGCAGCCAGCGCAACAACCCCCTGGTGATTGGAAGTGCCGGAAAGCGCGTCCAATTTGCGTTTATCTGCCTCAACCACCGGAATTTTCCGTTCTATGGCCTGTGCAACCAGCAAGGTAATCGAACCCGACCGTTCTCCTCGCTGCACAAACACCTTATCAATCGAACGCCCGCTTGCCAGAAGTTCCCGAAACGCATTTCTGCCGACGACAACCCCCGCACCGGCCTCGGCAGAATCAAAGTACTCCGCGTCGCGCCGATCCCGATATGGTTTTTTCTGATATGGCATACTGACTCCTCTCGCAGATTAAAAATCTGCAAACTATACAAACAAAGTATAACACAAAATCCCATGATTGTATAGAGAAAAAATGAAATATTTTGCGAAAAATCCCGAAAACTACTATACTCGATGCAATTCTTTTTATCAGTTTATCGTGAAAACAACAAAACGGACACCCGCTTTCACGGTATGTCCGCTGACTGTTGCGTCCTGCTTCGTTATCCTTTGTGAAAATTCACTCTATGGCTAAATGCACAGGCCGTTTCAGATTCGGCAGAAGAGACTCAGTTCTCTTCTTTCATTGCGGCGAAACACTCGCTGCAATAAACCGGTCTGTCGTTTGAAGGCTGGAAAGGAACTTTCGCTTCCTTACCGCATCTTGCACAAACCGTCGTGAAGTACTCTCTCTGAGAGCGCGCCTGCGACTTTCTTGCATCTCTGCAAGCCTTGCATCTCTGCGGCTCATTCTGGAAGCCTTTCTCAGCGTAGAACTCCTGATCACCTGCCGTGAACACGAACTCCGCACCGCAGTCCTTGCACTTCAAAGTCTTGTCCTGATACATTGCTTTTTACCTCGCTTTAAAATAGGTTGAAAATTTTTGCCCCAAGACGGATTTAAACCGTCACCTTTGCCATACAACGCTCTGTGCTTTAAGCTATTCGGGCATATGAACCGGATTCACACCGGATTATAAAATAATTTCTTTAATTTGATTTTAATTCTGCATAAAGCGTTGTCAACAGACTTGGCGCTTTTTCCAACCCGATCCGCAATTTCAATATAAGAATAACCGCCTATATATAATTCAAATATCGTATATTCCATCTCGGAAAGCACACTGCGGATTCTCCGGCTCAGATCAAGCATAGACTCTTTATCCAAAAACAGGCTCTGCGGATTTTGGCTGTTGCTCTTCGCAAGCTGCTCTTCCTCGGAAATATCTTCAATATTCAATGTACTGTTTTTTTTGCCGACATACCGAAGCGTATCCGCGATGCCGTTGACGATACAAATTTTTGCAAATAAACCGAACGTCACGCCTTTTTCGGAATTATATGCAAGCGCGGCGCGATAAAGCGAAACCAGGGCACCCTGCCGCAAATCCTCAAGATCAGCATCGTTAAAGCTATGCATATACCGTGCAACTTCGCTCTCGAGAAGCGGTGCATACAACTCAGACAGACGAACAAACGCTCCGCTGCTGCCCTCCTGTATGCGCGCAATCAGCGCTGCGGTTTCTTCATCTGAACGTTCCTGCTTGTCTTCGCCCACAGCACTACCTCGCGCTTACGTAAACTCTATTTTTCATTATACCATTAATTTACATAATGTCAATAGGAAAACAGAAATATTTTTTTGTAAATTCTGCACAGAATTAGAAGTTTTACGTCTTTTGCAGAAGAAAATTTCACCGAATCAATATTCAAAACCCGATTTGAATCAAAATACACATATATATTTTCAATTCAATAAATAATCCACTTCTCCTGCCAAAAGCGCCATGATTCCTTTATAAATCACATCCGGGCGCTCTTCAAAATTGGCTTTCATACGCTCAATTCGGATCGCCGAATCATCGACCAGTTGGATATGTAAAATTTCCTTATCCATCTCGGTAATCACACACTCAATCTCATATTTTCCATCATCCAGCTGAGCCGTGCGACATTTTACTTTTGCGCCGCGCTTGCGGAAAGAAAGCAATTTCAGCGCGCTTTTCAGACTGTTCTCTCGAATCGACCGCAAAAGATTGCTTTGAAGCTGGCTGACTACCGCAGAACCAAGCGGAGAAATCCGATACAACGTGCCGTCCGCCCCGACCTCTTCTATGATATGTCCCATATCCAGAATCTCAGCAAAACATTCGGCAAAGTCAAAATAATTAACATACTCGTTTTGCACGACGATGTCATTGATCGTCGCAAAATCCAACGGATAATTGATATTTTGCAGGAGATAAAGTATGAAGATTTTAATATCGTTTTTATTGGTCAGTCTTGTCTTTATTTTTTTCATACCTTTCCCCCTTTCCACACGGTAATTTCTATTTTATCATGCCGATTTAAAACAGTCAAGCTAAAATGCAAAAAGCGCATACAAAGCACATTTTTTGTCGAGATGTGCTCTGTATGCGCTTATAGCCGCAAATCAATTATTCTTCCGGCACATACACATAATTCTTATAGCTTACTTTAGAAAAACTTCTGTA
>CATYXQ010000057.1 GCA_958414825.1 uncultured Eubacteriales bacterium
GACTTGAACCTGCGACCTCCGGGTTATGAGCCCGACGAGCTACCAACTGCTCTACCCCGCGATATAAAATGGTGCCGGAAACCGGGCTCGAACCGGTACGAGTGTTACCTCACGGGATTTTAAGTCCCGGGCGTCTGCCAATTCCGCCACTCCGGCACGATTACCTTTCGGCAACATATCTATAATAGCATATTCCATTTCAGTTGTCAATACCTTTTATTAAAAAAGCGTATTTGCACATTCGACATAAAAGATGGTTTTGCAAGCTTCCTCATATTTTTTACTCTATGTTAAAAAAACAAAAAATCAGGTTGACTTTTTTACACATATGAATTATAATCCAAAAAGAGAGTTGTTTAAAAGCTCAAATGTATATGCGGATTTTATTGCTAATTCAGCGCTTGTTTTTTTTCACTGCGCTGATTGGCTTTTCGGAGGCAGCGATGAACGGATATAATATTTATCGCCTTGGAACGGAGAAATATGCCTACACCAATCCATATGTTGAATATGAGGGAACATTTTGTATAGAAAAGGCGGGAATTACCTATCCCGACAAAAGTTACTATATTGATCGCAAAAATATGGAAAGTCCTTTCTATAAACATATGTATGTTTTTGAATATGTGATTTCCGGTTGCGGCTATGTGGAGTGCGACCGCGAAGTGTACAAGGTAAAAGCCGGGGATTTTTATGTATTGTCAAGCCGCCATTTGCACAAGTATTATTGCGATCCGGAGCATCCGTATACAAAAATCTGGATCAATGTCGGCGGCCGATTGCTGAATGAAATGATGCTGCTTTATAATTTGCAGAGCGGAATTGTGATAAAACCGATGGACTGCCGCAAGACTTTTGACGCTATTCTCGAAGAATGTTCGCGGATTGATCCGCATACTAAACAAACTGCATATCGGAATGTTTTTAAGTGGATTGTGCGTTTGCTCGATCAGCTGACCTGTGATTCGCTTTGCGACGCTCATGCGCCGGCTTCCTATAAAATTCGGGATTTCATCGACGCCAATATCCAGTCTAATTTAGGCCTTGGGGATATATCCAATAAGTTTTTTTTCAGCAAATCTTATATTATCACCTGTTTTAAAAACGAATTTGGTTTGTCTCCGAAGCAGTATATTTTGCAAAAAAAGATTGAGACAGCCAAAAACATGCTGGAAGAAACGGATATGAGCATTCAGGCAATTGCCGAAATGCTGCATTTTTCGGACAGTCATCATTTTTCCAATACATTTAAAAAGCATATGGAGATAACGCCGATGGAATATCGGCGCAAAACGCTTAGCTTAACAGCGGGAGGCGCGCGCGAATGAATATTGTTTTAATCGGAATGCCCGGATGCGGAAAAAGCACCGTCGGCGTGGTGCTGGCGAAAGCGCTGGGAATGGATTTTTGCGATACCGATCTTGTGATTCAGGCGCGGCAGGGTAAACGATTGCAGGAAATTATCAATACGGACGGCATTGAGGCGTTTTTGCGCTGTGAAGAGGAAGCGCTGCTTTCAATTTGCTGTGAGAATACTGTTATTGCTACGGGCGGCAGCGCAATTTATTCGGATCAAGCCATGCAATGGCTGAAAAAAAACGCTGTTGTTGTGTATTTGCGCGCAGAGGTACGTGAGATTGTCTATCGGCTCTCCAATCTTAAAAACCGCGGCGTGGCGATCGGAGAGGGGATGAGCATTAACGATCTTTACCGTGAGCGCGCTCCGCTTTATGAACGGTATGCCGATATTACGTTGGATGAAAGCGGTTCATCGATTCCGAAAACGGTGGAGCGGTTGTCGGAATTGCTTGCTTCTTATCTGGAATGCAGGGGACAGGCAGATAAATAATCCGGTGCGGATTGTTTTCGCAGTTTCTTTTTACTTTTACGAAATCCTTCATCATTTTGTCACAAAGATAGTTTATGATATAAACCGTAGAGGCACTACAACAAACCGTCCGCCGCGCTGAAACGGATGGGTATGTGCATTGCCTACCCCCCTATGGGCAATGCACATTTGGCGCGGACAAGCTATGATACGTAGAGGTTCTTGTGCCTTTCATATTTTTTCTCCTGAAAATAAAAGAGCGGATAGTCCGCTCTTTTATTTTTGTGAAAAGGAAAGACTCAGCGGCTGCGTGGCAGAGAAAAAACTGACTGATGAAAAAGTTTTTTGAACGTGGTAAAGTCAGTAGAACTGCTAATTGAAAAAAACGCAGACGGAGGACTTATCTATAGAATAATAGATGCAGATCGTTGACGCATACTACAGGTATTCTATCATGTTCACGTCAGAGGACGTTAATTACTTTATATTCAGCACGTTTGCCCGGCTTTGAATCTGCTTTGTATAGTTGATAACCGTGTGATCGTATTCTTCATTCATGAATTTTGAAGTTATAATAAAGTCCGCGGAAGCTTTGTTGTTTGCAATCGGAATATCATAGACTTGCGCAATACGCAGCAGCGCTTTGACGTCCGGGTCGTGCGGCTGTGCAGTCAACGGATCCGAGAAGAAGATTACGAGGTCAATTTTTCCCTCGACGATCTTTGCGCCGATTTGCTGGTCGCCGCCGAGCGGGCCGCTGTTGTAGCCTTTGACCGGAAGATTGGTTGCCTCGGTGACCATACGTGCAGTCGTGCCGGTGCCGCACAGGAAATGCCGGGATAAAATTTCCCGATTTTGTTTGCACCATTCAATCAGTTTGGCTTTTTTAGAATCATGCGCGATCAGCGCAATATTTTTTTGCTTGCCAATCGTTAGAACAAGAAAATCATCCTGTATCATATATCCTCCGAATTTATAGATTATATGAGTCCGACAGTTTGCCTGTCAGATAAATTTTTGACAAAACTTCAGCGCTGCGACAGATCCACGCGGTTTCGGATGCCGCCGGAAAGAAAATCTTCAATATTTTGTACGATTTCAGTGAGACACCGCAGCCTTGCTTCCAGCGCGCCCCATGCCATATGCGGGGTCAACAGAACATTCGGAAGTGTGCGGAGCACATGGAACGGGTGTGTGACGGGGAACGGTTCGACTGAATAGACGTCTGTGGCAAAACCGCTAAGCGTTCCGTCAAGCAGCGCGTCTGCGATTGCGGATTCATCGGTGACAGCGCCGCGCGCTACGTTGATGAGAATGGCCTCCCGTTTCATTTGCGCAAGTTCGGGCGCGCCGATCAATCCGCGCGTCCCGTCATTCAGCGGAGTGTGCAGGGAAATAATATCCGACTCGGCTAAAAGCATTTTGAGCGGAACGCAGGTGAGCGCTTCGGTCGGCGTGCGCGTATATGCAAGCACACGACAGCCGAATGCTTCGGCGATTCTGGCTACCTGTTTGCCGATCGCACCCGCCCCGACGATGCCCCATGTTTTGCCGCAGAGTTCGCGGTAGACGGGGGAGAGCAGGTTGGCGATACCGCTCTGCTGATATGCGCCTGTACGGATGGCTTCCGTATAAGCATTCAGCTTTTCAAGCAGTGTGAGCGCCATCAAAACGGTAAGCTGCGCTACGCTGTGCGTAGAATAGCCCCGGACGTTGCAGACGCCGATGCCCTTAGCTCGGCAAGCGTCAAGATCTATATTGTCATAGCCGGTTGCAAAAACGCAGATCAGTTTTAATTGCGCGGCGTCTTTTAAATTGTCCGCTCCGAGCTTGATTTTATTGACTATGACAATGTCTGTGTCCGAAAGGCGCTTGGCTACGTCTTCGGGTTTTGTATTTTCATAGATTGTAAGTTCGCCGAATTGTTTGAGTGCCTGAAAGTTCAGGCCTTCGCCGAGTGTGGCGGCGTCTAAAATAACCAGTTTCATATCAAATACTCCGTTCTTGGCTAAACAGCCAGTCGTATAGTCCTTTTGTATCGGCAGTCCGCGTCCAGATGCCGTGTCCCGCACCCTCAAACGCGTCAAAGCGCAAATCGCGTTTGCCAGCGCTAAGCAGGGCTCGCTGCATCGTCAGCGCGCTTTCATAGGGAACCGATTTATCCGTAGTACCGTGAAAGATCCAAATCGCTGTGTCGATCATCTGCGCGGTTTCTTTCGGGGAGCCTGCGCCTGCGACCGGTATCGCGGCCGCAAAGGTATGCGGATAGCGCGACAGCATATCCCAAACCGCAAACGCGCCCATGGAAAGCCCGACGGTATACAGCCGGGCGAGGTCGGCGGGAAGATTGACAAGCGCATCCGAAAATAGTTCTATGGCCGCCTGCATATGCGGGGTTTGAGGCAGTGTGGCGGCATCGAAGGAAATGCCGTTCCAACATTCGACGCCGACCCATTTGTCGGTTTTCGGGCAACAGGGCGCGAGTATGATTGCCGAATCTTTGTAGCGGCTTGCCTCAAAGTTCCGCAAAAATTTTGCTTCGGCGGTATAAATATGCAAGTTGTCGTCACAGCGCACGCCCGAACTGTGCATATAGAGAAGCAGGGGATAGCGGAGCTTTGGGTTTAATCCGGCTGGAAGATAAAGCTGGTATTGCAGGCGGACGCCGTTTTCCGCCGGGTATTCAAGCGCATTCCAGCCGGCGCGCAAATGTTCGGGGAGTTTGGAAGTTTTTGTGTAACTCAGCGTTTGATTTTGCATGACGCACCTCCGTGTTTTATAAATTACAGATGTATGGAACGGTCTGGAAATATAGATTTCTTCGGAACCGTGCGTTGACATGTTTACATACCATTTTATTCATAATAGCATAAATTTTCTGCCAGTGGAATATAAAGTCGGAAATTTTGTGAAAATTTACCGGCTTCCTTCTTTTTTGAGACGCATACACTCCGCTTTCATGCGCAGAATGGCCGGTGATTTCCCAAGCAGCGCCGCCGCTTTGGTGACGGTATTTCCGTTTTGAAAGGATTCCAGCAAATCATTGTCTGAAATGAGCAGTTCTGCAGCGAAGAGATTGGCTTCATATTCGCGCCGCCCATTTTGCGGAAATACGGATACGTCCGTAAATCCGGATTCCGCATACGGCCGGTGCAGAATATGGTGTCCGAGTTCATGTGCGCATACAGCGGCGGATTCTTCTCTGCGCAGCGAGACGTTGAGCGCAATAAATGCGTTTTGCAATACGATTTTGTAAAGTCCTTTTAACTGTCCGAGTTCGCAGATCATGATTTGCGCGCCGCATCTCGGCGCGATTTGAAACGGGTCACGGGTTTGAAATCGTCTGTGCACAGCGCTTGCCAATTGTAAAATTTCGTTTGCCGAATGCATACAGATCACCTCCCAAATACAGTATAACAAAACCAAAGACCGATAAGTGGGACTTGCTTTAGCTCCGTAAAAATTTTTTTAAATGCCTTTTCTTTCTTTTGATCCGGTGCTATAATAGGAACGTGAAAAAACAAGCTTTCAAAATGAAAGGTTTGACATGAACAAAGATTTAACGGTAGGCAAAACCGAACGGGTTCTGTTGCAATTTTCATTGCCGCTGCTCGGCAGCATTATTTTTCAGCAATTGTATAATATTGCGGATAGTCTGGTCGCGGGGAAGTTTATCGGTGACAATGCATTGGCTGCGGTTGGAAATGCCTATGAGATCACACTGATTTTTCTTGCGTTTGCATTCGGGTGCAATATCGGATGTTCGGTGATTGTAGCTCGCCTGTTCGGCGCTCAAGAATATCAAAGATTGAAAACGGCGGTTTATACTACGCTGATTGCGACCGGTGTTCTTTGCGTTTTGCTGATGATTTTGGGACTTTGCTTCAGCGATCTGCTGCTTCGCGCAATTTTAACGCCCGATGAAATTTTCGCGGACAGTCTTTTGTATTTGATGATTTACATATGGGGACTTCCGTTTCTGTTTTTCTATAATATTTCAACCGGTATTTTTTCCGCGCTGGGGGATTCCAGAACGCCGTTTATTTTTCTTGCGGTGTCCTCCGTTGTCAATATTTTTGCCGATGTTTTGTTCGTTACGGCATTTGATATGGGAGTTGCCGGTGTTGCGTGGGCGACTTTCATTTGTCAGGGTGTAAGTTGTGTGCTGGCCGTCATTTTTGTGTTTCGCAAGCTGCGCTCGGTCGGCGACGCGCGCGCGCCGCTGTTTTCGTGGAGACTGCTCGGCGAGATTGCAACAGTTGCGGTGCCGAGTATATTTCAGCAGGGCTTTATTTCGATCGGCAATATTCTGATCCAGGGGGTAATCAACAGCTACGGCACGGTTGTGACGGCTGGCTATGCGGCGGCAATTAAGCTGAACAATCTGGTGATTACTTCATTTACCGCGCTTGGAAACGGCATATCGAATTTTACTGCTCAAAACCTGGGCGCGGGTAAGCTTGATCGTGTGCAAAGCGGTTATCGCTGCGGACTTTTTATGATTTATGCCCTTGCAATTCCGGTGTCACTTTTATATGTTTTTGCCGGAGCGCCTTTTTTACGGCTTTTTTCTGATGAAGCGACAAGCGGTGCGGTTTCGGTTGGTCTGCGCTTTCTGCATATTGTTGCACCGTTTTATTTTGTTGCTGCTTCCAAGCTGATCTCAGACGGCGTGCTGCGCGGCGCGGGGTCTATGCTTATTTTCATGATTTCTACGTTTACCGACCTTATTTTGCGTGTTCTGTTTGCCTACATTCTTTCACCCGCTTACGGATCGGACGGTATTTGGTATGCTTGGCCGATCGGTTGGATTTGCGGAACCCTGATTTCGGTTGTTGCCTGTCTTTGCGGCGTTTGGAAGCGAAGATGGCGCCAGAAAATCTGAAACAATAACAGCGCTTGGTTTTTGAGAACGAAAAAGGGATTGTTAAAAAATCCCGAAAAGAAAAAAGTGAGAGGTTGAAAATCAGCCCCTCACTTTTTTGCAGACGGCAACAGCGAAATCCACAGTTTATCGTATCGTCTTTGAAAAAAAGTGAAATAACTTTTTTACGATATTATCAAGCGAGTTTGTACGAATGAAAAAATGATAGAATGATATTAGCTTCTATTAACCAAACAACCGATGCCGATACTATATAGATGAAAGCTTTCAAAACGCGAGAAAGGAGTGGGCATTATGGATGAAACACAAGTATCTGACCTTATTTCTCAAAATTTGACTCAGATATACGGGTATGCTTTTGGCAGACTGTATAATAAAGACGATGTGGACGAGCTGACATCCGAAATCGTGTATGAAATTATATTGTCTGCAAAAAGATTGAAATCAAACACATCTTTTTGGGCATTTGCATGGAAAATCGCCGAAAACACCTTTCGTAAGTTTATTAAGCGTAAGGAATTTACAAAAATGTTGGAACCACTTCCGGCAAATGATGATTTGAACTATTTATCCGTTTCTCCGGAAGAAGAATACGTAGAAACAGAAGCGAAAAATGAAAGCCTGTATCTTTTAAGATGCGAACTGTCCTTACTGTCAAAGACACACCGTGAAGTCTGTGTTTCGTACTACATTTACAACAAAAGCTGCTCCGAAATCGCAGATGAACAGAACATCAGTATTAATATGGTAAAGTACCATTTGTTCAAGACCCGAAAATTATTGAAAGAGGGAATAGGTATGACGAGAAAATTAGGAGAGAAAAGCTATAATCCCGGCACATTCAGAATTAACTTCTGGGGAGACAGAAATTATTACGGCAATCTGTTTAATCGCAAATTGCCTGGTTCAATCATGCTTGCCGCATATGATATGCCAATGAGTGCGGAAGAACTCTCAATAGAACTTGGTGTTTCGATGCCGTATCTCGAAGAAGAAATCGAAACCCTCGAAACTGCCGGAGCGCTTAAAAAAACTGCTGGCAAATACCGCACAAACCTCGTTATATTAACAGAGGTATATGAAAAATACTTTGCCGCAAAGGTTGTCAACAGTTATCCGCCAGTTGCAAAAAAGGTTTTTAATGAAGTGCAAATTCTTCTGCCGCAGATACGCGCTGTAAACTTTTCGGGTAATTCTTACGATGATAATCGCCTGATGTGGACTGCATTAAATATTGCCATGCTTTGCGGTTATGAAATTGCTAAGGCAAAATCACCGATAGGCAAAGCTCCGAAGCTTCCGCTCGGATCTTACGGATTTTTGTTCGGGCATGACAATGATTACACTGTACATCATTTCGGCGGTATATGTATGGAGGTATGGAACAAACCTGAAACCGCATGGTTTTCTGCTGAAAACTACTCGGTTATCGACTCATGCCAACATTTTGTTCATAATAAGTTCGATATGAAAATCGAGGCAATGTGTTCCGCGATTCTTGAAGAAAAGCCAAACGAATTAAATGATACGATTCTGGAACTTATTGACGGCGGGTTTGTTTTATGTGTGGACGGGGTTATGAAAGCAAACTTTGCAGTGTTCAATCAACAGTCATATCAAGATGTTTGCAGGATTCTGAAGCCGATTGCAGATTTGGTGGCTGATTTGATGATAAGAATATCTGATATGGCAGAACACACACTTGTTGACTTTGTTCCGGAGTCTGTGAAAACCCAGTGTGGTGACATAGTAAAGATACATCATCGCCTCGATGTTGCTGCCATCCTGATGGAAGAATTGGTTGCTGATAAGAAGTTAATAGTTCCTTCTGTGAAAACTCCAATTTGTGTGTTTGGTGTAAAAGCAAATTGAATAATGCAAAAGAGGCTGTCGTATAGCATCAATAATTTGTGAACAACTTGTGCGACAGTAAGAAAAAATCTCCCTCATTCCATGCAATGAGAGAGATTTTTGTTTAATTTATACAGGACTTTTCAGAAAATATTTGATTTTCGACAGCCCCTTTGTTCCGGGAGTTTTTAACAATTCTTTTTGAATATCGTTTGGTTTCCCGAATTAATACATGCCGCCCATTCCGCCGCCGGCTGCGGGAGCCGCCGGTTCCGGTTCCGGCTGATTTGCAACAACCGCTTCGGTTGTCAGAACGGTAGAAGCGATGGAAGCAGCATTCTGCAGCGCGCTTCTCGTAACCTTGGTCGGGTCAACGATGCCTTTTTCCATCATATCCACGTATACTTCGTTGTACGCATCGAATCCGTAGCCGTCCTTGCCGCTGTTTTTAACTTTGTCTACAACGACAGCACCGTCATGTCCTGCGTTTTCCGCGATCTGATAGAGGGGAGCTTCAAGCGATTTCAGTACGAGTTTGATGCCGACAAGTTCGTCGCCTTCAGCGCTGTCACAGAGTTTTTCTACAGCGGGGATGACGTTCAGATATGCGGTACCGCCGCCCGGGACAATCCCTTCTTCAACCGCAGCCTTGGTTGCGTTGAGCGCGTCCTCGATGCGGAGCTTCTTTTCTTTCATTTCAACTTCGGTGGCCGCGCCCACTTTGATGACCGCTACGCCGCCTGCAAGTTTTGCAAGACGCTCACTGAGTTTTTCTTTGTCAAACTCGGAAGTGGATGCGGCATGCTCAGTGCGAATCTGTGCGATTCTGGCTTGAATGGCCTCTTTTTCACCGGCGCCGTCCACGATAATGGTTTTCTCTTTATTGACTTTGATTTGTCTTGCACGACCAAGCTGGGCAACGGTCGCGTCTTTCAGTTCCAGGCCGAGGTCAGAGGTAATGACTTCGCCGCCGGTCAGAACGGCAATATCCTGGAGCATCTCTTTGCGTCTGTCGCCAAAGCCCGGAGCTTTGACTGCAACGCAGGTAAATGTGCCGCGCAGACGGTTCAGCACCAGCGTAGTGAGCGCTTCGCCCTCTACGTCCTCTGCGATAATCAGCAACTTTTTACCGGCTTGTACGATCTGCTCAAGCATCGGGAGGATGTCCTGAATGTTGGAGATCTTTTTATCAGTAATCAGAATGTAGGCGTCGTCCAGAACCGCTTCCATCTTGTCAGAATCAGTTGCCATGTAGGGAGAAAGATAACCGCGGTCAAACTGCATACCCTCGACAACTTCACAATATGTTTCGGCAGATTTGGATTCTTCCACCGTAATAACGCCGTCTGCGGTGACCTTTTCCATTGCGTCCGCGATCAGATTTCCAATCACTTCGTCGCCGGAGGAGACCGTGCCGACCCTTGCGATGTCGGCCGAACCGTTTACTTTCTTTGCGTTTGCAATCAGGCGTTCAACTGCAGCGTCAACCGCTTTAGCCATTCCTTTGCGGAGAATCATCGGGTTTGCGCCGGCAGTGACGTTTTTCATGCCCTCGTGAATCATCGCCTGTGCGAGCAGAGTTGCGGTTGTCGTGCCGTCGCCTGCCGCGTCGTTTGTCTTGGAGGCTACCTCTTTGACAAGCTGTGCGCCGATGTTTTCGGAGGCGTTCTCAAGTTCAATTTCCTTTGCAATGGTTACGCCGTCGTTGGTAATCAGAGGCGCGCCGTATTTTTTGTCCAATACGACGTTTCTGCCCTTCGGTCCGAGTGTAATTTTAACCGTGTCAGCCAATTTGTCAACGCCGCGTACCAGCGCGTTTCTTGCTTCTATACCGTAAAAAATATCCTTTGCCATATTCTTCAGCCTCCTTTATTCAATCGTAGCGAGAATGTCATTTTGACGAACGATCACATACTCGTCATTTCCCAGCTTGATTTCGGTTCCCGAATACTTGCTGGTGATTACTTTGTCGCCGACCTTTACGGTCATGGTTACCGGGTGTCCGTCCACGGTTCCGCCGGGGCCGACAGCAACAACTTCGGCTACCTGCGGCTTCTCTTTAGCCGTGCCGGGAAGGATAATACCGCTCTTTGTCGTCTCTTCAAGTTCAACCATTTTCACGACTACGCGGTCTGAAAGCGGTTTCAATGTCATGATATACCTCCATAATGAAGCCCGCGAGGGCAAATTTTAGAATCCATAGTTAGCACTCGAAACATCTGAGTGCTAACTATGGTATATTGTATCATATAAATTCTAAAAATCAAGACCTTTTTTGAAAAATTTTAAAATTTCGCAAAAACTTCACAAAAGCGGTAAATCTTAGGAAAAACAACGGTTATACGGTTATTTGCAGTGTTTTTTTTGAATATATTCTTTTGGGGGTGATGCGCGGTGCCTGCATTAATTTTAGCACTTGAATGGGTCAACCAATATATTTTGTCGGTTTCGGCCGCATTGCTTCTCTTCGGCGCGGGACTGTACTTTACTTTGCGTTTCCGCGCGTTTTATATTCGGCATCCGCTGCGCACATTGCGCGCTATGCCGCTGGAAAGCGGGGCGGGGCAGATGCTGCTTTCGCTTGGCGGCACAGTGGGCGTGGGCAATATTTCGGGTGTGGCTCTTGGAATCCTGTACGGCGGCGTCGGCGCTGTTTTTTGGATGTGGGTGGGCGCGCTGCTTTCCATGGCTTTAAAATATGCTGAA
>CATYXQ010000058.1 GCA_958414825.1 uncultured Eubacteriales bacterium
AAATGGAGGCGCGTTTCCCGGTTCGCGAACGTCCCGATGGGGCGATTGTTTCCAGAATGGCGCCGAGTCCTACCGGATTTGTGCATCTGGGCAATCTGGTGCAGGGGCTTACGGCTGAGCGCCTGGCGCATCAATCGGGCGGCGTGTTGTTTTTACGAATAGAAGATACGGACAGTAAGCGCGAGGTGGCTGGTGCGGTAGAGACGCTGATTTCTTCGCTTGCATATTACGATATTCGGTTTGACGAGGGCGCAACGGTTGACGGTGACAGCGGTGCGTACGGTCCATATCGTCAGCGGCAGCGCAGGGATATCTATCATGTATTTGCAAAGATGCTGGTGGAAGAGGGAAAAGCGTATCCTTGTTTCTGCACAGAGGAGGAACTCGCAGCGATTCACGCGGAACAGGAATCTGAAAAAGCAAATTTCGGTTATTACGGAAAATGGGCGCGGTATCGCGACGCTTCGTTTGAGAATATTTGCGAAAAATTGGATGCAGGCGTTCCTTGGGTTTTGCGTTTCCGCTCAACCGGCAGTATTGAAAATAAGATTCGGTTTACCGACCTGATTAAAGGAACGCTTGAACTGACCGAAAATGATATAGATCATGTCCTTTTGAAGTCGGACGGAATCCCGACGTATCATTTTGCACATGCGGTGGACGATCATCTGATGCATACCACGCATGTTGTACGCGGAGACGAATGGCTCCCCTCGCTTCCTTTTCATTTGCAGCTTTTTGCCGCTTTGGGCTGGAAAGCGCCGAAATATTTGCATATCGGTCCGCTTATGAAAATGGACGGTACGTCCAAACGCAAGCTGTCCAAGCGCAAAGATCCTGAACTTGCACTATCCTTTTATCAGGAACTGGGGTATCCGACGCAAGCGGTGTATGAATATCTGCTCACCGTGTTAAACTCAAATTATGAGGACTGGCGGCGCGCAAATCCGGCGGTGGATGCGGGAACCTTTAAATTTTCTTACAAAAAGATGAATCCAGCGGGTTCGTTGTTTGATGAGGACAAACTTCGCGATGTGTCCAAAGAAGTTCTCTCCCGCATGAGCGCGGAACAGGTTTATGCGCTTGCAAAGGATTGGACGGATATATATGACCGGGACTTTTATGATAAACTGACTGCGGATCCCGCTTATGCAATTTCGATTTTGGCGATTGGCCGCGGCGGGAAAAAACCGCGTAAAGATCTGGCTGTTTTCAGTGAATTGAAAGAATACATGGCCTTTTTCTATGACGATTATTTTCAGGTGGAAGCGGATATGCCGTCCTTTGATCCGGCGGATCTGCGCGGGATTTTGTCGGATTATGCCTGCCTATATACGGAAACAGATGATCAGGATGCCTGGTTTGAGAAGATTCGTCTGCTGGGAGAAAAATATGGATTTTGCCCGGATACCAAAACGTATAAAGCCAATCCAGATGCCTATAAGGGACATGTCGGCGATGTTAGTATGATTTTGCGTGTGGCCGTGACCGGACGAAGAAATTCGCCTGACATGTTTGAAGTCATGCGGATTTTGGGGCGCGAGCGTGTTGCCGCGCGTCTTGAGGCTGCGGAAAAAAAGATTTAAGGAGTTTATCTCTGTATGGAAGAAGTCAAATCTAATTTTATAGATGAAATTATTGAGGCAGATCTGGCCGCCGATCCCGAATTGCGCGTGCATACCCGTTTTCCGCCGGAACCGAACGGATATCTGCATATCGGCAGTGCCAAAGCAATCTGGATTAACTCGAATGCGGCTAAAAAGCACGGCGGATTGTTTAATCTGAGGTACGATGATACCAATCCTGCAAAAGAGGACACAGAGTATGTAGAATCCATTTATAAGGATCTGAAGTGGCTTGGCGCGGAACCGACCGGCGGTGTTTTTTACGGTTCGGATTATTTCGATCAGTGTTATGCTTATGCGGTGAAGCTGATTCGCGACGGGAAAGCGTATGTCTGTGACCTGTCTGCCGAGGAGATGCGGGCGTACCGTGGCACATTAACCGAGCCCGGGAAAAACAGTCCGTGGCGTGACCGCAGTCCGGAGGAAAACCTCGATTTGTTTGAACGTATGAAAAACGGAGAGTTTGAGGACGGTTCTCATACTTTGCGTGCGAAGATTGATATGGCTTCTCCGAATATGAATCTGCGCGATCCGGCGATCTATCGTATTTTGCACACGTCGCATCACAGACAGGGAAACAAGTGGTGCATATATCCGCTGTATGATTTCGCTCATCCGATACAGGATGCGATTGAGGGCATCACACATTCGCTTTGTTCCTTGGAATTTGAAAATCACCGTCCGCTTTACGAATGGGTTGTAAATAATATCGGAATTGAAACCAAACCGAAACAGCGGGAGTTTGCAAGACTGAATGTGACTTATACGGTTATGAGCAAGCGCTATCTGCGGCAGCTTGTAGAGACCGGCCTTGTAGACGGCTGGGATGATCCGCGTATGCCGACGCTTTGCGGTCTGCGCAGAAGGGGCTTTACGCCGGCGTCCATTTTTGCTTTTGTAGAACGTGCAGGCGTGGCAAAGGCTTATAGCTTGGTTGATATTGAACTTTTGGAGCATTGCATTCGAGAAGAACTGAACAATACCGCGCTTCGCAGAGTTGCCGTATTGGAACCTGTGCGGGTTGTGATTACCAACTATCCGGAGGACAAGGTCGAATATTTTGAGCTTCCCAATAACCCGAATGATGAAAATGCCGGAAAACGCAAGGTGCCGTTTACGAGAGAATTGTATATAGATCGCAGTGATTTTGAAGAAGTGCCGCCACCGAAATTTTTCCGTTTGAAGCCGGGCGGCGAGGTTCGGCTGATGGGCGCGTATATTGTTCGCTGTGAAGAAGTTGTGAAAAATGCGGACGGAAGTATCGCCGAAATTCACTGTACGGCTGATCTTGCAACCGGTTCGGGTATGCCTGCGGACGGACGGAAAATTAAAGGAACGATTCATTGGCTGTCTGCAAAATTTGCAAAAGATGCGGATATTATGCTGTATGACCGTTTGTTTACGATTGAAAATGTTGCGGATATTCCCGATGACAAAACATATAATGATTATCTGAATCCCGGTTCGCTGAAAAAAATGACCGGATGCAAGATAGAGGAAGATCTCGGTTGTGCGGTGTCTGGTCAGCGTTTTCAGTTTGTTCGTTGCGGATATTTTGTAAAGGATACCAAATACGAAAACACGTTTAACCGGATTGTTGGCCTGAAAGACAGTTATCCCAAAAAATAAGTATATAAAATTTTTGGAGGTTTTTATGAAAAAGTTATCATTTGTCTTGGTTTTGGTTCTTTTGCTCGGATTGCTTCCTTTGGCGGTGTCTGCTGAAGAGCCTGCCGCGGTGCTCAGCAGCGTCAGCGCAGATGCCGGTGATACGGTGACCTTTACCGTGTCTTTAAAAAACAATCCGGGTATTGCCGGCGCACAGCTTTATATCGGATACAATTCCGATGTCATGTCTTATGTGTCTGCCGCTAAGGGAAGCGGGTTTGAGCCGTATGCGCACGCTTTCTCTGAAGATGCCGGTGCAAATCCCGTAAAGCTTCTTTTTCTGAATACGTCGGATATGACCGGCGATCTCATCGTTGCGGATGTTACGTTTAAGCTGGCTTCTGATGTAAAACCAGGGGATTATGACATCAGCCTATCGGTGCCTGAGTCCTATAAGTTTAATTTGGATCCGGTTTCGTTTGCTTCCGCAAACGGAGTTTTGACTGTGAAGGGAACGTCTTCGCACAAGCACAGCTATACCGAGACAAAAGTAAGCCCGGTAGGCGCTGAGGATGGTTATACGCTCTATACGTGCGAGTGTGGTTATACATATAAGGGAAATTTTGTATTTTCTGAGTCTGCTCAGGATTCCAAATTCCAGCCGACTCGCACATATGAGAATCAGTTTACCGATGTGACAACCGATAAATGGTTCTATGAATATGTAAAATTGGCTTATGAATATGCACTTGCAAACGGTACGGGCGCGACGAAATTTTCGCCGGATAATCAGTTTACGATAGCGCAGGCGCTGACTGCGGCGGCGAATATTCATACTGCTTACTATGCAAAGAATGTTCCGGCTGCTGCTGCGGGCGAAGCGTGGTATGCTCCGTATGTGAATTATTGTGTTGAGAACGGTATCATTACTTCATCCCAGTTTGACGATTATAACCGGAATATCACGCGCGGTGAAATGGCGATTGTATTTGCCAATATTTTACCGGAGACGGAGTATACGGCGGTGCGTCAGGGAATGTGTCCGGATGTAGCTGAGGGTTCTGCCTGCTATGCGGCGGTGACTAAGTTGTATCAGGCCGGTATTGTCGGAGGCGACTCGGGAACCGGAAATTATCGTCCGGATGATGAGCTCGTCCGCAGCGAGGCCTGTGTAATCTTTACTCGTATTGCTGTTGCTGACAAGCGCGCAAAATAATGACTTTAAATGCTGTTTTGACAGTATGAACGCCTGTATGCGGTGTATTTTGCACCGCATACAGGCGTTTTTTGGTCCATAAAACGATTTCATAACGGGTCTTTTTGAAATTTTTCAGACATACAATGTTGTGGGTGATGATATGTTGAGTAAAAGAGAATCGGCACAGCTGACTGTCGGAATTTTTATTTTTTGTATGCTGTTCAGTTTGATAACGTATGGTTTATACTGTCTGTATGGTATGATTTCTTTACCAAGTATCGGCACATTTGCTGAAAATAATGTACCGGTACAGGTAATTCTGGATGCAGGGCACGGCGGAGAAGACGGCGGTGCGATAGGCGTTGATGGCACTTTGGAAAAAGATTTGAATTTAGATATTGCACAAATTTTGTATGATATGCTGACTGTGTGCGGTGTGGAAACGGTTATGACGCGGAACGGCGATTATATGCTCTGCGATGTGCAGGATCCGACAATGAAAGGAAAGCATAAGACGACCGATTTGAAAAATCGGTATGAAATTGCAAAATCCAATGAAAATGCGCTCTTTATTAGCCTGCACATGAATAATTTTCCCATTGAAAAATACAGCGGCTTACAGGTGTATTATTCAGTAAACAATGACGCAAGTGTCGAGCTTGCCAAGCAGATACAGATGAAGACAGCGGAATTTTTACAGCCGGAGAATAAGCGGGAAGTAAAGGCGGCGGGCAGCAATATTTATTTATTGGATCGGATTCAATCACCAGCTGTTTTGATAGAATGCGGTTTTTTGTCCAATTACGAAGAATGCCGCAAACTGTGCGATAAGAATTATCGGGAACAGTTAGCGCTTGTAATATTTGATTGTATCATGGCAAAAATAGAATAATACGGAATAATTCGGCACAGATGCTTGAAACAGCAGGCGGCCTGTGTTATAATATGCAGGAAATGAGCCGGTATTTGGAGGTCAAAAATGCACGATAAAGGAAAGTTTTACATTACGACGGCAATCACATACAGTTCCAGAAAGCCACATTTCGGCAACACCTATGAGGTGATTATGACCGATGCGCTCGCTCGGTTCAAACGTCAGGTTGGATATGATGTATTTTTTCTGACCGGAACCGACGAGCACGGCCAGAAAATAGAGAATTACGCGAAAACGGCGGGAATTACGCCGCAGGCCTATGTGGATCAGGTATCGGCTGAGATCCGGCGGATATGGGATCTGATGGGGGCAAGCTATGATAAATTTATTCGTACAACGGATCCTGAACATGTGCGTTCCGTACAGAATATTTTTCAAAAATTTTATGAACAGGGAGATATTTATAAAGGATGCTATGAGGGGTGGTATTGTACGCCCTGCGAGTCCTTTTTTACAGAGACGCAGGTTGTTGACGGCAAGTGTCCGGATTGCGGCGCGCCGGTTGCAAAAACCAGTGAAGAAGCGTATTTTTTCAAGATGAGCAAATATGCGGATCGGTTGATTGCGCATATAGAGGAACATCCGGAGTTTATCGAGCCTGTTGCACGGAAAAAAGAAATGGTGAATAATTTTCTGAAAGCGGGTTTGCAGGATTTGTGCGTTTCCAGAAGCTCGTTTACCTGGGGCGTTCCCGTTCCGTTTGACAGTAAACATGTTGCTTATGTCTGGATGGATGCGCTTTCCAATTATATCACGGCGCTCGGATATGATCCGGAAAAAGCCGAGCAGCCCGAACTGTTTCGGAATTTTTGGCCGGCGGATGTGCATATTATCGGCAAGGATATTTTGCGCTTCCATACGATCTATTGGCCGATTTTCTTAATGGCGCTTGGGATTCCGCTTCCGAAAAAGGTGTTCGGCCATCCGTGGTTTAATTTCGGTGCGGACAAGATGTCGAAATCAAAAGGCAATGTGATTTATGCAGATACTATGGCCGATCTATTCGGGGTGGACGGTGTGCGTTATTATGCGCTGTCTGAAATGCCCTACGCTTCGGACGGCAGTATAACGTATGAAAATATCATCAATCGGTATAATACCGATTTGGCCAATAATCTTGGAAATTTGGTCAATCGCACAATGGCTATGACGCAGAAGTATTTTGACGGGGTGGTGCCGACGTGCGGCGCGCGTGAACCTTTGGATGAAGAATTGATTGCGGAGGCCAAGCGAGTTCAAGAGGCGTCTTACGCCTGCATGGAGGTGTATCATATTGCCGATGCGCTGGAGGCCATTTTTTCGCTCTTCCGCCGTGCGAACAAGTATATTGATGAAACAGCGCCGTGGGTGCTTGCGAAAGACGAAGCAAAACGTGATCGGCTCGGCACGGTACTGTATCATCTTCTGGAAACGATTCGAATCGGCGCTGTGTTGCTGACGCCGTTTTTACCCGGAACAGCTGAGAACATTTTCAATCAGTTGAATACGAACGTAATCGATTATGATAGTATCATCACGTTCGGCGGCCTTGTATCTGGCAGACCGATTGGCAAAGCAGCGGTTTTATTTGCCCGTCTTGATGAAGAAGAAACGCTTATAAAAGCAGAGGCGGCAAATCATGCGCTTTGCGATGATGAAGCAAAGACCAGGGAAAAGCCGGAGGGCGTTGCGCAAATCGGCATGGATGCTTTTATGGGCGTTGAGTTGCGCACGGCGCAGGTGATTGCCTGTGAAAAAATTCCGAAAGCCAAGAAACTTTTAAAGCTTCGGATTGATCTGGGGTATGAGCGGAGACAGGTTGTTTCCGGCATTGCAAAATTCTATACGCCTGAACAGCTTATCGGAAAAAAGGTAATTGTTGTGGCCAATCTCACGCCGGTTAAGCTTTGCGGCGAAGAAAGCTGCGGGATGATTTTGGCTTCCGGTGAAGAAAAAGTGCGCGTTGTTTTTTTGGATCCTGAAACGCCGCTTGGGGAGCGCGTCCGGTAATGTATTTCGATTCGCATGCGCATTATTTTGACAGCCGGTTCCGGAGGGAATTTGCGGGGGGCGCAGATGCGCTTTTGCAGGATTTGCTTGGCGGAAAGGTCTGCGGCATTGTCAATGTTGGCGACAGCCTGAAAAGTTCGGCGCAGTGCATTGCGCAGGCCGCCCGGTATAAAAATATGTATGCCGCCGTTGGCATTCATCCGAGCAGCGCGGGAACCGAAGGGACGCTGAATGAAGCGCGTTCCACTCTGTGCGATATGCTGGACGGCGCGGCGCGGCATAAAATTGTAGCGGTTGGGGAGATTGGCTTTGATTATCACTATGACGATGTCAGCCGTGACGTGCAGCGCGCGTATTTTGAAATGCAGATGCGCGCTGCCGAAATGTATGGGCTTCCTGTGGTAATTCATGACCGTGAGGCGCATGGGGACTGCCTTGAAATGGTTTTGAAATATCCGAATGTTCGCGGGGTATTTCACAGTTTCAGTGGCAGCGCCGAAATTGCTGCGGAACTCATTAAACGGGGATGGCTTGTATCGTTTTCCGGCGTGGTGACATTTAAAAATGCAGAGCGTGTGCGTTCGGTTGCAGGGCGCGTGCCGCTGGATAAAATGCTGATTGAAACGGATTGTCCTTATCTTGCGCCGCATCCGTATCGGGGGGAATGCAATCATTCCGGATTACTTGAATATGTTGTACAGACGATTGCCGAAGTTCATCAGACCTCCTGTGATACGGTTGCCAATATAACGGCAGAAAATGCAAAACGTTTTTTTGGGATAAAATAATGAAAAATATGACGATTACGTATGAAGTGGGGAACTCGCTTTATATCAATATTACAAACAGATGCTCCAATCGCTGTGATTTCTGCATTCGCAATAACGGTGACGGCGCGTATGGTTCAGATTCCTTATGGCTTGTACGCGAGCCTACAAAAGAAGAGATTTTGACAGCCGTATTGGCGCGCAAGTTGTCGGATTATGAGGAGTTTGTATTTTGCGGTTACGGTGAACCGACTGAACGACTTGAGGATATGATTTGGATTGCGAAAGAACTGAAAAAAGTCTATCCCGCTAAAGTGCGTGTGAATACAAACGGCCAATCTTCTCTTTTATTCGGTCGGGATACCGCGCCTCTTTACAAAGATGCTGTTGACACAGTTTCAATCAGTTTAAACGCGCCGAATGCTGCGGAATATGATCGTGTATGCCACTCTAAATTCGGCGAGGACGCCTTTACCGGATTGCTGGATTTTGCAAAACGGGTAAAACAGTATGTTCCGCATGTTTTGCTGACCGTAGTCGATTCGGCTTTGACGCCTGAGGAGATTGAAGAATGTCGGCAGATTGCAAAGAAAACCGGTGTGCCGCTACGTGTGCGCCGCTATATCGGTAAAGAAAACAGCGGTCAATGAATTGGCTTTTAATCATTGGAATATGAAAAAGAATTGGGAGAAAATTAACACAGCGGGGATATCCCCGCTGTTTTAATTTAAAAACATTTTCATCGTTTCAATAATTTCTTCACGCGTTTCCATTTCCGCGATGGAGATCAAGCGTTTTAGACGGTATTTAATTGTGCTCTCCGAAACATGCAGGATTTCCGCAATGTCAAAATACCGGTATCCCTTGATAATCAGCTTCAAAATGTCGATATCGATTGCATCGCATGCAGAGATGATTTTTTCCGCCAAAAATATTTTGGATACGCTGGGATCACTGTGAATGCCGGACGGAGCTTCCACCGGAGCATGCGCCGTGCCGATGGTTTTTGTTTTTACCGGCAGATTTGCGGTTGTATCGCCGACGATGAACGCGCAGCGGATTTTGGTGCTGATGCCGGAGATGCTTTCTGAATTTGTCAGCAAATGACACATGGAGACGACTTGACGACCGATTTCCGTACAGTGCAGACGTGCCATGGTGAGCGTTTTTTTGCCGCTGGAACTGATAGCCATGTCTCCGAACGTACAGAGAAACAGGTCTTCTGGAATGCATATACCGGCTTCTTCAAGCTGGTGCATCAGAATTACAGCGCCGGCGTCATTGGAGCAGAGAACCGCGTCATAATTGCGGCAAACATTCAGAAAGCGTTTGCATACCGCTCCCATCAGACCGTCTGCGCCGGAATAATAGAACACGTCGCGTTCATGGCAACCGTCATACGATAGAAATGCATCCTTTTTGATCATATCGGTTGCCGAGTCCGGACTGATTGCAAAGAGGGCGATACGCTGTTTGTCGTATTGCCGCAGATATTCAATCAGTTGATAGGCGGCTTCGCGGTAGTCCATATATACGTAGCTGGCGTGGCGATGCCCGTCTCTGGAAGCTCCGCCGATAATCAACGGTTCTATGCCGAGTGAAGAAAGCAGGGCGGCGGCGTCCGCAGTCCAGAGGCGGGAGGTGGAAAGCACGGCTGCACAAACGGGGCGTTCGGTACGAAACCGCATTTCGACCTCTTCAATCGGCATCAAATAGACGAAATCACCTTTTCGCTTGGCTTCGCTGTGTATTCCTTTAAGATAGAGTTCGCACCAGTGCGTTTTATCGGCGTCAGGTTGACAGATAATATAAATTTGCATGGTCTACCTCCGTCTTTGAATACTATAAAAAATCAAATTTAATATATTATTATACCTCTGTTTTTGATAAATGTCAAGATTAATTGCAATAAGACCGTTGTTTTTTATTGATATTGTACCGCTTTAAGAGCCGTGGTAAAATTTGTAGTATAAGAGATTAAAATATACTTTAAGGAGCGTATTTTTATGTCAGTAAAAGCAACTGCAAAATTTGAGGATTTGGTGATTCCGACCTACAAACCGGGCGCTTGTGAGTCTTTGCCCATGTTATTTGAAAAAAAGCCTTATCAGGGCGCAAGCGGACATCTGTATCCGATTCCGTTTACCTCCGACATCAGCGACAAAAAACAGGATGTCGTTTATCATGCTGCGGTGCTGGAGAATGAGTACATTAAGCTGGAAGTACTTCCCGAGATCGGCGGTAAAATTCAGCGTGCGCTGGATAAAACCAACAATTATGATTTTGTTTACCATAATAAGGTGATAAAGCCTGCAATGGTCGGTTTGGCCGGGCCCTGGGTATCGGGCGGTATCGAGTTTAACTGGCCGCAGCATCATCGTCCGACGACCTATATGCCGCTTGAGGCGGCGATCACGGAGCGTGAAAATGGTGAGAAAACGGTTTGGGTCGGAGAGGTGGATCCGCTTCTTCGCATGAAAGGAATGGCGGGCATCACCGTTGTTCCCGGACGTTCTTATTTTAAAGCAGAGGTTCAGATTTATAACAGGACGCCCTATCCGCAGCCGTTTATGTGGTGGGTCAATCTTGCGGTGGAGATCAATGACGATTATCGTGTCGTATTCCCGCCGGATGTGGAATGGGTTAACGACCATGACCGCCGTGCCGTTTTGGAGTGGCCGATTGCCAGGGGCGTGTATAATACGGCGCGCCCGTTTGACTTTGGCAGCGGAACGGATATTCACAATTTGGCAAATGTACGGGTTCCGTCTTCTTACCTCGTATCTAAGGGACAAAGCGATTATGACTATATTTCCGGTTACGATGCAGGGCGTGAATGCGGGATCGTTACGGTAGCCGACCACCATATTTCGCCCGGTAAAAAGCTTTGGCACTGGGGAAATCATCCGTTCGGCGATAAATGGTGTTCAAATCTGACCGATGACGGATCGAAATATGTTGAACTGATGACCGGCGTATACACAGACAATCAGCCGGATTTCACTTGGATCATGCCATATGAGACAAAAACCTTTGAGCAGTACTGGTATCCGGTAAAGGACATTGGGGAAGCGAAAAACGCCACGGTTAATGCGGCGATCAATGTGG
>CATYXQ010000059.1 GCA_958414825.1 uncultured Eubacteriales bacterium
CAAACAAGGTAATGTTCGCACTGTTATGTTCGGTTGTTTGTGGCGATCTTCTTTAGAAGCAATAGGTAGCGATACATTTAATGATGTGCTTGTCTTGCGGAAAAGCACGATAGCTCATATTGTCATTTCTACTTATTCTAACTCTGGATTGCTTGGAATGATGAGATTTCAGGAAATTATCGAAAAAGATAATGTTCGCATTTTATTAGAGCGAGCAAAAAAATATGTTTTATCTGAGGTTAGTAATACTTTTAATGCAATCCAAATAGATCGCTTACAAACAATAGAAATAGTTTGAATATTTCGGTGTTTGCAGGGGTTGTTTGACAATGGATTATATGTTATAATGTACGTATCTGCAAGAAACAACCGCTGCATGAACCAATAAAGAGCGTATACCGCAGGATGTGGATGTTGCCGGTAATGCGAGGATGAACGGCATCCGGGCGGGAACATCAAAATAATAAGGAGATAAACAAATCGATGGGAAAACCAAAGGACGAAGTTGAAATTGATCTGCTGCAAATGCTCAAAGCGCTGTGGCATCGTGCATGGATTGTTGTAATTGCGGCGGTGCTGTGTGCCGGAATGGGCTTTTCTTATGCGGCATTTATAAAAACACCGATGTATGAATCGGAGGCTTTACTGTATGTTAACAATAGCTCTATTTCAGTAGGCAGCACATCGTTTTCCATCAGTCCATCCGAATTGACTGCGGCTCAAAATCTTGTGGATACATATATTGTCATTTTGAAAACGCGCTCTGTGCTGAACGAGGTCATCGACAAGGCTGGTCTCAGCTATAGCTATGAGCAGCTAAAGTCGATGATAACCGCCGCCCCCGTCAATCACACCGAGGTGTTCAGCATAAAAATAACAAGTCCCGACCCGCATGAAGCGGAGCGGATTGCCAACACCATCGCTGAGATTCTGCCGGATAAAATTGCGGATATTGTGGACGGCAGTTCCGTTCGGATTGTAGATTATGCGATTGTTCCGTCTTTTCGTTCCTCGCCCAGTGTAACACGTTATACGGCGCTTGGCTTGCTGTTTGGCGTTGTGGTCAGCTGCTTTGCGATTGTGATTTTCGAATTGTCGGATACGACGATTCGAAGCGAGGAATACCTGATGCAGAACTATGATTTCCCGGTATTGGCGGTGATTCCGGAACTGGCTGTCCACAAGGGCGGAAAATACGGATATTATTACAACCGTCAGCCCGATCAAAATGCAAGGGATGGTGAAAAATGATGCGAAAAAAGGACAGGAAAACGTCTCTCTATTTAAACGAAGCCGCACTCATCGGACCGGATTTGCATTTTGCCGCGTCGGAAGCATATAAGCTGCTCCGAACGAATATATTATTCAGCCTCCCGGATGAAAAACAGTGCCGGATTATCGGCATTACCAGTTCCATAAGCGGAGAGGGAAAGAGCACGACGTCCATCAATCTTGCCTATATGTTTGCTGAAACTGGCAAAAAGGTTTTGCTTATGGAATTGGATATGCGTTTGCCTACTATCTCTAAGCATTTATCTGTCCGTGAAACACCGGGGCTGTCTAACTTTTTGGCCGGCCTTACCACAATGGGAGATATACAGCAACCGTCCGGAATTCACGAAAATTTGTTTGTGATTACTTCCGGAGACATTCCGCCAAACCCGTCGGAATTGCTCGGGGCCAAGGAAATGGCTGCGACGGTTGAATATTTGTCGAAAAGTTTTGATTTTATTTTCTTTGATCTGCCGCCGATCAATGTGGTTTCCGACGCTTTGGTGGTTTCAAAGCTGACGCACGGGATGATTATGGTTGTCCGTCAGAATTACAACAATCAGCGCGAACTGAGCGAAGCCATGCGGCAGTTGAAAATTGTGGATGCTAAGGTTTTGGGCTTTGTGCTTAGCCGCGGGGAAGTACGGGACGCAAAATATAAAAATAAAAAGTACAGGAAACAGGGTTATGAATACGGGTATGGATATGGCAGGAAGCCTGTAAACCCGGAGAGAACCGGGAAAAAGAATGATTGATTTTCACTGTCACGCTTTGCCTGGGGTAGACGATGGCAGCAAAAGCCTCGAGGAGAGCGTTGAAATGCTGGAGCGATCCGCCCGGCAGGGGATTACGGTTATGGCTTTGACGCCGCATTTTTACGCCGACAGTGATACGCCCGAGCGCTTTTTGATTCGTCGGGCGTCGGCTATGGAGCAGCTTCGGCGTGCGAGAAAGCCAAATCATCCCCGCCTTTTGGCCGGAGCCGAGGTTTGCTATTTTCCAGGGATACAGCGATCAGCAGAAATTTCTGATCTGTGTCTGGAGGGAACACCGTATTTGCTTTTGGAAATGCCGTTTGTACCCTGGACGAGTCGAATAACGGATGAAGTTTTGAAATTGAACCGCAGATATAGAATAAAAGTGGTGCTGGCGCATATTGATCGCTATCTTTACATACAGAAACCCCGCGTAATCAGGGAACTTTTTGAAAACGATATTCTTTTTCAAGCCGGCGCGGACAGCTTTTTGAATTGGCGGCAGCGGCGGCACATGTTTCAGATGCTGAAGGAGGGGAAGCTCGCTTTTCTGGGATCCGACTGCCATAATCTGACCACTCGGCCTCCTTGCCTGGGACAGGCGATGACCATGATAGCGAAAAAATTGGGTTCGCAGGCTGTAGAAACGTTTAAAGCTGAAAACTATGCTGCGGTATTTGGAGAAAGCGTTCCGGCATTTGATTTTCCATTCCGAGTTTCGATGCCGCGCGGTTGAAGCGATGTGGCCGGAGAAAGGAGGGGGTATGATATGAAAGAAAAATGGCGTATACTGCTGCCGGTGATTTTAACATGTGTGCCGGTGATTTTTCTGATTTTCGTGTACAACAACTTCCTCGGCAGAAGTCCACCAGAAGAAGCGGACGGTACATCCGCTTACTTTGTAAGGCCGAAAACCGAGTTAAAAAACGAAACAAGTTCCGAATTAGAAACCGAAATCGGAACTGCAACAGAAGCTGTTGCGGAAACTGCTCCGTATATCAGCCCCGTGGATTTTGAGGAACTTGCCAAAGTGAACGCCGACATTTATGCCTGGCTGGACATTCCGGGAACGGATATTAGTTATCCGCTGCTTCAGCATGACAGCGACGACGGTTATTATCACAGACGAGATATGAAAGGCGATTATGACATCAACGGATCGCTTTATACTGAAGGCAGCTATAACGGCAGAGATTTTACGGATCCGCTGACCGTTGTCTACGGTCACAATATGGACGATGGAAGCATGTTCGGCACGCTGCAAAAAAATTATTCGAGCAAAACCGATCTTGCCGAAAAGTCCGAAATTGTGATTTACCTTCCTGAACGCGAAATGCATTTTACCGTATTTGCAGCCGTTCCGTATGATAAACGGCATATCCTGTATAACTACGATTTTTCGGACAGACGCACTTTCCGACTCTTCTTTGACGAGATACTGTCAATCAGAGCTATGGAGGGGGTGTTTGCCGAAAACGCGTCCGTAACATCGGGCGAGCAGGTATTGATTCTCTCTACCTGTCTTGCCGGCAACAGCCAAAACAGGTTTCTGGTATGCGCCAAGCTTGCATATTCTGAGCCTGTGGAAATAGAAAATTGAAATTTATTTAGGAGGAAACAAACATGTTCAAAAAATACGCTGCATTGCTGTCCGCTTTATGCCTGACGGCAACACTGATGCTGCCGATGACGGCGGCGGAATTTACGCCCAGTGCGACGGCAAAGCCTGCGCCGGAGGTCGTACAGGTACAAAGCGCATCGGGAGAAAGTGTCGGCGCGATTATTTACGACGAGAGCGGTAATGAGGTTGCAGGCGTTCCCACCGCTTCCATTACGGTTACGCCGGTGGCTGAAATGGAGCAGGCTGATACAGAGATCAAAGAAGCGCTGACATCCGCTTACGAGCAGCTGACCACTGTGAAGCTGGAAACGTTGGTTCCGGAACTGGTTGACGCTGTTAGGAACTACTCTGCCGATATGCAGGTGGGGGATTTGGTTGCCCGCGACCTCTTTGACGTATCGCTGAATGAGGCGGAGAAAAAGCTGCTTGCCGAAAGCGGCAACAGCATAAAGCTGAAGTTTGACTTGGATTTGCCCGCTGACGCACTGCTGTTGGTGTTGCACAATTACGAGGGCGATAAATGGGAATGCATTCCCAATGAAAAGGTGACCCGCCATGATGACGGCAGCGTTACGGTTGCTTTTGACAGCCTGTCTCCGATTGCCTTCTTGACGGACGGCGCCACGCTGCCTGTTGATCCGGACGGCCCCGATTCACCGCAGACCGGAGATACCGAGGGCATTTCTGCCGGATGGATTGTCTTGGGCGTCACTGCGGTCGTCACCGTTGCGGTCGTTGGCATCATCAGAAAGAAACATACCGCAAAAGTATAGAAAAATAGGTGAGGGAGAATATCGGGCAATGAAGCTGAGAATGAATCGGAATATTGGTAAATTTGTAATGATTTCGGTCGGGCTTTTCTTGCTCGGTATTTTCCTTTTTCGGCTGCTCTCCGCCTGGGAGACCGGCCTTGGCGCAATCGATACCGAGTATCCAAAGGATGATGGACGCATTTATATTGACGGCGACTGGTATATTCCGAGAAAAAAATTGGATACTGTATTGCTTATCGGTGTGGATAAATACGAGGCGCAAACCACAGCCAGCAGTTACAACAACACACAGCAGGCGGACTTTCTCATGCTGCTGCTGATCGATGCAGAGGAGAAAGCCTATACTGCGCTCCATTTAAACCGTGATACCATGACCAACATTCAGAAGCTGGGCGTTCGGGGCGAGCCGGCGGGCACTTTTACGGGGCAGCTTGCCCTTGCCCATACCTACGGCAGCGGGGGAAAAGACAGTTGCCGAAACACGGTAGATGCTGTGTCGAATTTTTTATATGGCATTGATATAGATCACTACATATCCCTTACGATGGATGCAGTGGCCGAAATAAACGATGCAGCAGGCGGCGTTACGCTGACGCTGCTGGAAGATTTTACCGCGTTGGATCCGAAGATGGTCAAAGGCGCCGAGGTCACGCTGAGCGGCGACATGGCGCTTTCCTATGTGCGTGCGAGATATGGGCTTGCGGACAGCACCAACCTCGGCCGTATGGAACGGCAGCGGCAATATCTCGGCGCGCTCAGGCAAAAGCTGATCGACGCGGATGCGAAAGACGACGGATTTTTCCTTCAAATCATGGAAACGGTATCGGAATACGTCGTTTCGGACTGTACGGCGAATCAGCTTTCGCGGCTGTATGAGCGGGTCGCGGAATACACGGCCGGCGACATTGTTTCTGTAGCAGGTGAAGCGGTTCAAGGCGAGGAATTCATGGAGTTTTACGCAGATGAGGAAGCTTTGAAAAAACAAGTTGTACAACTTTTCTATGAGCCTGTTGCGGATTGATAAAGATGAATTTGAATTGAAAATTCGGTCGGCATTTCTGAGCAACGTATTGAAAAACGCTGATTATGGTGAGGACGAACGTTAAAGCAAGCCTATAAAAACGGAAGTTTTTATAGGCTTGTATCGCGTCTTTGACACAGTTAATGAAATATTGCTACGCAATATGAAATAATCCTGACGGATTATGAAATTTTCTGCCAATGCAGAAAGTGAAATAAAATTCGTTCCATCATATGCCGCAAGCATATTTCACATTACGCAGTAATTATTTCACTCGTTTTGCAAAAACGAATTTCATTGAAAAAAGCACTTCTTGCGAAGTGCTTTTTTCTGGCGCGCCTGGGGGGATTCGAACCCTCGGCCTACCGGTTCGTAGCCGGGCACTCTATCCACTGAGCTACAGGCGCATGGGTCAGTTGAAATTTCCTGACTGATATATATTAGCACACCGGGAGATATTTGTCAACCGGTAATTTTGATTTTACAGAAACTTTTTGACTTTGCGCCGACTCTGTGTTAGAATAATAAGGAAACAAAAATATAGGAGCGAGATTTTTCAGTCTATGAGAATGCGAAAAAAGAAAAACGGAGAACAGCGTCTGGCTGCCGCAGCGCATTTGCTCTGCACAGATGCGGAAACGGTAAAATCGGATCCGCAAGGGCCGTTTGGCGGTTCGTCTGCGGCGCTTCATCTTGAGATCGGATGCGGTAAAGGAAAGTTTTCGGTGGAGATGGCGGCAAGCCGCAAAAATATTCATTTTTACGCTGTGGAGCGGATGACCGATGTGATGATCTGCGCCGTGGAGCGCGCTTTGAAAAACGAGGCGGACTGCGCGGACAATCTGCGCTTTATTATCAGCGACGCCAGTGCGTTGACCGAGTGGTTCCCGCCGCATATATTTGATTGCATCTATTTGAATTTCAGCGATCCGTGGCCGAAATCCGGATACTATAAGCGGCGGCTGACCTATCGCAGATTTTTGGAAATCTATAAAACCCTGCTGAAGCCGGACGGCATACTCAGATTGAAGACCGACAATGAGAATTTATTTTCCTTTTCGCTCGAGGAATTTGAAGCGGCGGGAATGCCACTTCAAAAAATCAGCCGCGACCTGCATCACAGCGAATATGCGGCCGACAATATCATGACTGAATATGAAATGATGTTCAGCAGCCGCGGTATGCCGGTTTATTTTGCTGAGGTTTCGGCGGCGGGGACGAGCCGGTCAGACGGCGCGCCGGAGAATTGATCTGTACGCTTCTTTCGGATTATGAACGCTTTCTTAAATAGGCGTTGTGCCGCCGGCGAACAAAAGACTCGTCGTGCTCGCCCGCGAGGAATGCGATTCTTTGCCAGGAGCGTATACCGTCTACATAGCGGAGCATAAAAAGTTCGCGGATATCGCTGTCCGGAATTGAGTTTATGTATTCGATCAGATGCGTTTCTTCTTTCTGTGCGCCGATGAGATAGGCGCGCAGTGTATCCCGTGTGCGCTTTATTTCCGCATATAGATCCGCTTCAATATTTTCGCGGGTCAGTTTGTTTTCCAGCCGTGCGATTCGCCGCCTGGTTCGCGCGATTTCCCGCTTCAGACCGCAGAGTTTTTCAAGCCGTTCCTTGGTAACGGCTTTTTTCATATCCCGGTTCAGATCGGCTTTTTCTGCGGCGATCATTACAGATAAGCCTCCATTTCTTCTACAAGCTCTCTCCAGCGCGTGATTGCACGTTCGGTTCGGCGAAGTTTGCCGAGCAGTTCGTCCCGTTTTTCGTTTTCGTCGTCTATTTTACCGTACAACGCTTGTATTTGAGCGCGCAGTTCTCTTTTGCTGTATGAAAAACCGCCGTTTGCCAGTCCGTCGTCGTAGAATTGCATGTTCTATTCCTCCTTGGGGTAAAATATACTTGAAATACCGAAATATCTGTGATACAATAAAATGAATGCGGGCGGAATACAGAAATTTCTGTTCATCTATAGAATATCACAGAAATTTCTGTATGTCAAGTGTTTTTATAAAATAACCAAAAAATTTTGGGAGGATTGGGTATGCCCCGTAAAAATATGGATATTGCGCAGCGTATACGCGGATTGGTCAAGGCGCGGGGCACGACGGTGAAGCGTACGCTGGAAGAATGCGCGATCAATCGGAATTTTTTGTATGATCTGGAGCACAGCGATTCATCTCCGTCGGTAGATAAAATTACCCGTATTGCGGAATATTTTGATGTATCCTCCGCCTGGCTGCTCGACGGCGAGGAGAGGGGAACGGAAGCGTTTCTGCGGCTCTACCGGCAGCTGACGGAAGCCGACCGTGAAAAACTGCGCGCATATATGATCCAACTTCTCGGCGGGAATCGGTGAGCGCCGGCGGCTTATTTGCCAAGCGGGCGCTCTTTTCCCGAGGACGGATCAGGGTTCGGCGTGCAGGGCAGGTTCGGCGGCGCTTCGCTCTGCCGCCGCGCTTTCGTAGGCTCGCAGAACCGTGCTTTCCAACTGGTGGCGGAAGATCGTGTTGATGGGATGCGCAATGTCACGGTAGGTACCGTCTGGGTTTTTGCGGCTGGGCATGACGATAAACAGCTTTTCCTGTGTGCTGATTACCTTGATGTCGTGTACGGCGAACTGACCGTCAAAGGTGACCGACGCCACGGCTTTCAGCGGCGCGGTTTCAAAAATTCTGCGGATTTTCACATCGGTAATTTCCATAAAACTCCTCCATGTTGTCTGCCCTTTGGGGGCGGCTCATGGTAAAATTATGCGACTATAGCGTCTTTTTTATGCATGTATTTTTTTCGCGCGGTATGTAGATTCGCGCATTTGTAAATTCCGCTCTTTGAATCGTGTGCCGGACTGGTCTTTCGCGGATTTTACAAAATATTTAGGAGGCAGTAGATATGGCTGTAGCAAATACGCATTTCGGCGCTGAGAAGATTGCGCGTATGCTTACGGGCAAAAAAGCAGTGTATTTTTTGGGCATCGGTGGTATTACAATGTCCTCTCTGGCGCATATCACCAAAAACGCCGGATATAAAGTCGGCGGCTCCGACCGAGTCCGGTCGGCTTTGACCGACCGGCTTGAAGCTGAGGGGATTGAAATTTTTGAGGGACACAGAGCCGAGCAGCTTGACGGATATGACGCCCTGGTGTATACGGTTGCGGTGCGTGAGGATACGCCCGAACTTGTACGCGCTAAATCATGCGGCATTCCGGTGTTTTCCCGTGCGGATTATCTTGGGTATTTGATGTGCGGGTATACCCGGCGCATCGGAATTTCCGGTATGCACGGCAAAAGCACCGTGACCGCGATGACGTCTGAGATTTTTCTTGCGGCGAACGCCGATCCTACGATTATTTGCGGCGCCGAACTTTCCAGTATTTGCGGTGCGTACCGTGTGGGCGGGCAGGAAAATTTTATTTTTGAATCCTGCGAATATATGGATTCTTTTCTGGATTTTTATCCGACGATTGCAGTTGTACTCAATATTGAACTGGATCATGTGGATTATTTCCGCGATCTTGCCCAGGTTCGCCGGTCATTCCGCGCGTATATCGAAAAAACGAAAGGCTGCGGGTGCGCGGTGCTGAATGCGGACGACGATGAAGTGTGCCGGATGGCGGCGGGATTTGACGGCAGTGTGCTGACGTTTGGCATTCGGCGCGATGCAGATGTAACAGCTAAAAATATAGAGACGGCTTTGGGAACGGTTTCGTTTGATCTTTGCCACGGCAGTATGAAAAAGCGTGTGCATCTTGCGGTACCCGGTGAGCATAATGTGTATGATGCGCTTGGCGCCGCTTAGGCCGCTCTTCTTTGCGGCGTTCCCTCGGGGGATATTGTTCGGGGGCTGGAGCGCTTTAGCGGCGCTCGCCGCCGGATGGAATACAAAGGCGAGCGAGCGGGCGTTCGGATTTATGATGATTATGCGCATCATCCGACTGAAATTGCCGCAACGCTTTCGGCCGCGCGCTCAATGACCGACGGACGTGTTTTCTGCGCGTATCAGCCGCATACGTATTCACGTACAAAGGGACTGTTTGACGGCTTTGTCTCTTCGCTGCGCCTGGCGGATAAGACGGTTCTGGCCGATATTTATCCGGCGCGCGAGACCGATACGCTTGGCATGTCGAGCGCGCTTCTTGCCGAGCATATCGGAAACGGCGCGCTGTATCTTGACAGTTTTGAAAAAATCGCGGTCTATCTTTTGGAGAATGCCAAGCCCGGAGATGTGATTCTGACGATGGGGGCGGGGGATATTACAGTGCTTTCCAAGTTATTGCTGAATGCATAAGCTCTGTATTTGAAAGTCTTGAATAGAAAAAGCTTCAAATCTGATGTTCATCAGGTTTGAAGCTTTTTGACGCTTGTATACAATATACAGTATAAATATCGTATCGTAAAAAGAAGTCAATTTGGGAACAAAAATAGGATGTTTTTAAGAAAGATTGTTGAATTTTTATACAGTATTTGCTATAATATATATCATCAAAAACAATTTTCAAAAGGTGTGCTTTTGAAAATTGTTTTAACGAAATTTTTGAAGAGGTGACGGGCAATGGATCAACAAACGCATCAAAACAATAACTATCAAGCGTCTGCAGCACCGGTAGGGCAATTAAAGACCAACAAAAGCTTAGTGAAGTACATACTGTTATCCCTGATTACTTTTGGAATTTACGGGCTTGTTGTCATGTCTTCTGTCAGCAATGACATCAACATCGTAGCTTCCAGGTACGACGGCAGGAGAACGATGCATTATTGCCTTTTGTTTTTCCTGGTCGGACCCATTACACTTGACATTGGATATTTGGTATGGTTTCATAAAATATCAGGCAGAATCGGCACTGAACTGAGAAGAAGAGGCGTGACCTATTCATTCGGCGCGGCGGATTATTGGCTTTGGCATGTTTTAGGCAGTCTTATTTTTGTCGGCCCGTTTATTTATTATCACAAACTCTTTAAAGCTACCAATATGATGTGTGCGCATTATAATATCAATGGATAAGATCCGCGATACTAACTGAAAAGCGATGCTTTTGGGCGTCTGTTTTTTATGTTAAAGCCGCGCTGCCTTGTGTAAAAACGTGTATGAACAAAAGAAAACCGCCTAAAATAGGCGGTTTTCCGTGTTTTGGTGGAGACAACTGGAATCGAACCAGTGACCCCTTGCATGTCAAGCAAGTACTCTAACCAGCTGAGCTATGCCTCCATTCTTAAATATAATAGCATACTTGATTTGAAATTGCAAGGGGAAAACGATAAAAATTCATATTTTTTGGTTGGCTGTGCAGTGATTGATACATTTCGATTTTGCAAAGCGTTAAATATACGCGGTTTGCCCGATCAAATCGTCGAGTACTTCGAGCAAATGGCAGGGATAGACCAGTTCTTCTGAAAGCAGGGACAGAAGTTTCAGACCATAGGATCGGTTTCGCGTAATGTCCTGGATATAGATATGCTCGCTGCTGTTTTCCGAAATGACTTCCAGATCAAGCTGCCGCCGGTTTTGCAGCAGGCTGTAAATGATTTTACAGCCTGCTGCTTCGCGAACGTTTTTTTGG
>CATYXQ010000060.1 GCA_958414825.1 uncultured Eubacteriales bacterium
TCGTTCGATTGAATACAGTTCGGGCTCTGCAGCAAATGGACTTGCCTTTAAAGGAAATCAAACAGGTTTTGGAATACGATGATCTTGAAAAAATTGTTGACTACCTGACCCAAGCGGAAAAAAAAGCGGATGCAAAAATTACAGCGCTCCAAAACAGCAAAACCAAAATTCAGTTGGCCAAAGCGGATTATGAAAGCAAGCTGCCCGAAGGACAAAAAAACAGTGGGATTTTTCTCAAAGCGTTCCCTGCGCGCGTCATTATGCTGTCGGAAACCCTGGAAAAGCCGTCGCTTGATACGCTATGGAATTATCACAGACATTTTTATAAAGCGATCGACCCATCCGTGAAAGACCGATTTACATTTGCGGATTCAGCCGGGATTTACACGGAAAACGGGCGTTCACAAATGTTTGCCGTATGCATTCGTTATGCACAGACAGACACAGTAAAAGTCCTGCCCGCCGGGAACTATCTTTGTATCGACTGTACCGAAGAAAATCGAGAAGCCGCATTCAGGGAACTGCTTCGGTCGGCAACCGAAAAATACGGCGTTCAGCCGAAATTCTCAATTGAAATGATTGTTGTATCCGGCATTTTACAGTGGAAATACCAAATTCAAATATGCATTGATGAAAATTGACGGAAAACAGATCTTCCGCGGCAAAGCGGCGTCCTGCGACGATATGCGCAGATTTTTCTCTCGGCAAGGATATACATCTACGTCCCTGCCCGTTTTACAATCAAGCGCCAAGCTGTACAATCAGATGAACCGACCGCTCATATTCCCGCTCCAGCGGCTCAAGCTGTTCTGCGGCTCCAGCCAAATCGCCGTTTCGCAGCGGCTCCATAACCGCCGCTGCGGTTTTCAGTAGCGATGTAAAACCAAGACTCATACAATTTCCCTTAAGCGAATGCGCGGCGCGGAAAGCCGCCTGCACATCGCCGGACGCCATGGCGTTTTTCAGCTTTGAAAGCATATCCTCTTGCACAAACATTCTCACAAAGTGAAAAATCATCTCTTCTTTTTTCAGCCGACCGCTGACCTCTGCGTAATCGCCGCCCAGCGCAGCATAGCATTCTTGCAACGTCATTTCATTTCTCCATTCATTAAAATTATATTACCGAGATAATTCCGGCGCCGTGATCGGACTGTTTTTGACCCGCTAATCTTTAAACAAATCCTGACATCCGACCTCCTCAAAACCAAAGAACCGATTGCCGTCGGAGCGTCGTTATCATCACCTCCGGCAAAAGCGACCGTATCTATGCTTTTTGCCGAAACTTCGGTTCCATCCGCCCAAAATCGTGTCCGGTTCTTATCTTAAAAATACTGGTTCGGACTCTTTTTCATCTGCGCATCCGAAAAGGGACAAAAACGAACTTCCTGCTAACAGGCGGTTGATTGTTTTATGTACGTTTTTCATCTATTTCTCTCTTTTTTGAATAAAATATTTAAGCGAAGCAACCACATCATTTGGACTCAGCGGTTTGGTCAGGTGTGCGTTCATTCCGGCTGCTATTGATTTTTCCTCGTCCTCACGGTAGGCGTTGGCCGTCATTGCAAGAATCGGTATCGTTTTAGCGTCGGGTCTGTCCATAGCGCGAATTCTGCGCGCCGCCTCAAGTCCATCCAACACCGGCATCAAAATATCCATCAGAATCGCGTCAAACTCCCCCGGTTCCGACTTTGAAAAAACGTCAACAGCCTGTTGTCCGTTTTCCACCGAAACGCAAGTCATTCCGGCGTCCTGCAGCAAATATTCCGCAATTTCCCGGTTAATTACACCGTCCTCGGCAAGCAGAATTTTTCCATGCACCGCAGAGCAGGCAAGCGCCTCCGGCTTTCGCAGATTATCCGCGCATTCCTCCGCGAGCGCACGCATCGGGAGCAGGACGCGAAAGCAGCTGCCTTTATTTTTTTGGCTTTCCACCTGAATTTCGCCGCTCATCTGCTCAACAAGCCTTTTCACAATAGACATACCGAGTCCCGTTCCTCTATAATCGGTACGCGGGCCGTTATATTCCTGTGAAAACGGTTCAAAAATATGCTCAAGAAAATCCGCGTCCATGCCCACGCCGGTATCCGATATTTCAAACCGATACAGCTTGTCCGCATCCCCAATATCCGTTTCGGTTACAGCGAAAAGAATGCTTCCGCCGTCCGGCGTAAATTTTACGGCATTCCCTAAAATATTAATCAAAACTTGTTTGAGATGATGTTCATCTCCCAAGACAAGATGATGCGTGATTCCGCTGCAATCGTACCGAAAAGCAATATCATGTTCGCATGTACACCCCTCTATCATATATGTGCATTCCCAAAGCGCCTTTCTGAGATCAAACGGGGCGCGCCGTATTTCGATTCTTCCGCTCTCTATTCGGGACATATCCAGGACATCGTTAATCAGCCGCATCAGATGTTCGGAACAACTGGAAATCTTTTCAAGACAGTCTTTCGTTTTTTCGGGATCGCCGATATTCTTCTGCGCAACATCCGCCATCCCGACAATGCCGTTCAGCGGCGTTCGGATATCATGAGACATCCGCGAAAGAAAATCGCTCTTTGCGTTGTTCGCACGCCTATTTTCCTCAACCGCGTCACGAAGCTGATCGTTAATCATTTTCTGTTTTTGGCGCCAGTTATAATTGTTAACATAAATCAAAATAAGACACAGCGAAAGAAGCACGACGCCCGCGCCGCTAATCATCAATACAGTCTGGAAAATAAATTCCCGCGTTTCCTGACTCATCGAGTTCAGCGATACAATATAAATCGCATACCAGTCGCTAATATTCAAAGGCTGATACGCTATAATATAATCCACGCCCTCATAGATCATATGCGCCGAACCGGTTTTGTCAAACTGTATATCACTTTTGATTTTTTCCATGGTAACGCCATGTTCAAACCGACAGCCGTCAAGCGCTTTTAAAACGTTGCATACATTTGTAAAAACCTCATTGTTTGACTGATGATAAATCCGCGTTCCGTTTTTCCGAATAATATAGGAACTGTCCACATCGCCGTAATCTCCGATTTCAAGATCGTCATCAAAAATCGAAATGTCGCGCGCCAGAGCCATATGCGTAACGGTAATTCCGTCCATATTCATCGGTTTGGGAAGCCGGTAAAAAAACATCATAAAGTCTCCCAAATGCATCTCCTGCGTTGGAACATATAAGCTGTGCTCCAACGTTTGCTGCAGCACATCCTGATCTCCCCAGAGTCCGATTTTCCCCTGTTCTCCGTAATAATACCCCTTATCGTCAAACAGGTACAGCATCCCGTCATTCCCGTGAAAACCGAGAGAAGCTTCTATTGTGCGCAGTTCCTCGAACAAATCGCCCTCGCTCTCCGTTTCCAGCACCTGCAAAATTTTAACCGCATAGTCAAGGCTTGTCCACTGCACGTCAAAACGGGTATGCGTACTGATCGTAATTTTAGACGAGACAGCATCCAGCGTACGCAAACGCTCCTCGCAGAACTGTATGTTGATTTTTTGATAACATATGTAGATAATCCCCAAAACAACAATAAATATAAACGCTATAAGGACAGGAGACGCATACCGCTTCAAAATCCGCTTTTTCTTTTGCATTTTACCACTCAAATTCTGCACCTCTTTGAAACTTTTCCAAATAAGTATACCATAAATTGATCTCTTTTTTACCGAAATTCTTTTTTCTGAAAAATTTCAAAAAATCAGACAGAAACTATATTTTCTGTCTGATCATATCTTCTATTACATCATGCAGATGAATGACGTCGAGTTCCAACTCATTACACAATCCGACGAACGCCTCTGCCTCCTCTTTTTCCAAAAACACATTTGAAACGTATTCCACCAATTTAGATTTGTATATAACCGAAATGCCGTACGCTGTATATGAACCGGTCAGCGGGTGATAGATTTTTTCTTCTTGTGTCTGATATGTAAACATATACAATCTCCTGTTTCTCGAATTATTACAGATATATTATATCACTAAAACTGTTCACAAATCGCTCACATTGAAAACAACAAAAAATTTTGTGAAATTCGCATTTTTTTATTTAATTCTACAAAAGCGCGAAATACAAATCTGTTGTTTTTGCGTGTTCTACTATCACTTTTTATAAAATTGTATTGTATAATTTCCCGTCCTTTATTATAATTATACTGGATTATATTTGATTTTAACGGAGAGAAAAATGTATATAGCTGTATGTGAATCGATCGGGAAATCATCATGATGCTGCTACAAGAGTACGCTCTTGAAAAGTCAATGCACCTTGACATAGCAGAATATGATTCCGGCATCAATTTGATTTATGATATTCAGGACGGGCAAACTTTCGATATTCTTTTCTTAGACATCTATATGGAGAATATTCTCGGTATCGATGTTGCGTATAAACTGCGAAAAGAAATCCACTATGAGGGAAATATTGTATTTCTGACGGCAACTTCCAAATTTGCGGTAGACAGTTATGAAGTTGACGCCTCCGGATATTTGGTAAAGCCCATTTACTATGAAAAAGTATCCGCGGTTATGGATAAAATTTGTCAATTTTACAAATCTCAAACCTATTCGGTTCGTCGGCATTCCAACATCGTACATATCCCGATTGATGAAATTCTGTATTTGGACAGCAGCAACAATAAGTGCACGCTTCATCAGAAGGACGGCAAATACCATACAATCTATAAAAAGCTGGATGAAATACAGGAAGAACTGCCTCCCTATTTTTTAAGGTGTCATCAAAGCTATCTGGTAAACATGAACTATATTAAACGCGCCGATAAAGAATTTGAACTGGTTACCGGAGACATCATCAGCATCCGCCAACGGGATCTGAAACGCATCCGCTCCGTTTATCTGGATTATCTGGCCGGTCAGAGAAAATCGATCTGATATGTTCTAAAGATCGCGGATAACGTATACAATATTTACTTCTAAAGAAATCGACAGTCCGGCTGAGAATTTTTCTCGACCGGACTGCAACCGTTTTCGTATCATGAAAATCATGACCTCTTTTTTGACAACTTTATCCCCCATAATGGGCTTTCTGCAATTTTATTTTTCAAAAAATCCCCTGTAAATACAGTGATTACAAAGAAGCAGAGCGGCGAAAAGAAGAAAATTTTCTTGGCGCCCGCGCCGCCTGCGGCGGAAGAAGCGGGCAACGTCCCACTCACGCCTGTAAACCGGTGCGAGAAAACAAAAAGAACAGGCTTTGCCTGTTCTTCTTTGTTTGGCGGAGAAGGAGAGATTTGAACTCTCGCGCCGGTTTAAATCCGACCTACACCCTTAGCAGGGGCGCCTCTTCGGCCAACTTGAGTACTTCTCCATGACACGCCGCCGTTTCTTAGCGTGCTATTCAATTATACACAAACCGATGCGCCTTGTCAAGAGATTTTAAGAAAAAGAACAGTGCCTGAAAATCTGCCCTATACGAAAATCGGCCGCGCGATGGTATCATGCGACTCATTTAATCAACCGACAAAACTACGAAAAAGTAAAATATAAATAAAATTTGTTTACAGGGCGGACATGCGCCGCCTTGTAAACACCTTATGGGCGTGCAAGTGCCGCCCAAAGCGGCGCGAATACGCGAGTGGACGCCCCATCGTCGGAAAACCCTTGGTTTTTCGACGGTTAAAATCGGCCGCACGATGATATCATGCGGCCGATCTGAAATGCAAAACGTAAATTTAAACTCTTTCAGCAAAATACTTAATGGTTCTGACCATCTGGCTGGTATAAGAATTCTCGTTATCGTACCACGAAACAACTTGAACTTGATAGGTATCGTCGTCGATCTTGGCAACCATAGTCTGTGTGGAATCAAACAACGAACCGTAGCGGGAACCGATTACATCGGAAGAAACGATCTCATCTGTATTATAGCCGAACGACTCAGACGAAGCAGCTTTCATCGCGGCATTCACACTGTCAACCGTGATATTCTTTCCTTTCACAACCGCAACCAGAATCGTGGTCGAACCGGTGCAAACAGGAACACGCTGAGCGGAACCGATCAGTTTGCCGTTGAGTTCCGGAATTACAAGACCGATTGCCTTTGCAGCGCCGGTAGAGTTCGGAACAATATTCTGCGCGCCCGCGCGTGCACGGCGAAGGTCGCCCTTTCTGTGCGGGCCGTCCAAAATCATCTGGTCGCCGGTATATGCATGTACGGTCGTCATGATACCGCTCTGAATCGGCGCATAATCGTTGAGCGCTTTTGCCATCGGAGCTAAGCAGTTCGTCGTGCAGGAAGCAGCGGAAATAATCTTATCCTCTGCCGTCAGCGTGTTTTCATTTACGCTGTAAACAATCGTGGGAAGATCCTTTCCGGCAGGCGCTGAAATCACAACTTTCTTCGCGCCGGCGTCAATGTGCGCCTGCGCTTTATCTTTGGAGCAGTAGAAGCCCGTGCACTCCAGTACAACGTCTACATCCAGCTTGCCCCAGGGAAGCTCAGCCGCTTTCGGCATTGCATAAATTGTGATCTCCTTGCCGTCCACCGTGATAGAACCGGGCGTAACCACGGTCTTTCCATCCTCGGCAAGAACAGGCTCCTTGCTGGTTACTGTGTGACCGGCCGCAACATAGCTGCCCTGCGCAGTGTCATATTTCAAAAGATGCGCCAGCATTTTCGGGCTGGTTAAGTCGTTGATTGCGACGATCTCGTACCCCTCTGCGCCGAACATCTGTCTGAACGCAAGGCGACCGATACGTCCAAAGCCGTTAATTGCAACTCTAACTGCCATTTCAAAGTCCTCCAAAATATAAATAAATTTTTGTCTTGCATGAATCAATCAGGAGATAAGCATAGTACTATCCGCATTTTATTTTACCACAAATTTGAAATTATACAAGTGTCTTGATGAAAATTTATCAATTTTGTGAAAAGCTTTTTCCGCATAGTGCATATCCAGACTTTTTTTATACAATTTGTGCATGAATTATGACCGGCGCTGCCGCCCGTAAGCTGCTTTTTCCCGGTATGTTCCCAAAATAAATTTCGGCAGCTTCATCATGCGGCCAATCCGCCGCGGCTCCTTTATAAGCCGATACAGCCACTCAAGCGACAAACGGATAAAAATTTTCGGCGCGCGCTTTACAGCGCCTGCATAAACGTCCAGACTTCCGCCCAGCGCCATGCACATCCGAACCGTTTCAAGACGCGCACGGTTATCCCGAATCCACTCCTCCTGAGCGGGTACGCCGAGACATACAAAAAGCAGCTTCGCGCCGCTTTGGTTGATTTTTTCCACAACCGCATCATTTTCCGCGCCTGACTTCTGAAAATAGCCGTCGTTCGTTCCGCTGATGCAAAGTCCCGGATATTTTTCACACATCCTGCGCGCCGCCTCTTCCGCTACGCCGGGTTTTGAACCGAGAAAAAACACGCCGTCTCCGCTTTTTGCGCAATACTCCAGCATTTTTTCGCCAAGCTCAACCCCTGCCGCTTTGCCCTTGAGCGGCGTACCGAGAATTTTAGCGGCCTTTACCACGCCGGCGCCGTCCGGCACGACCATATCAGCGCTGTTATACAATTCATAATAAGCCGGCTGCTCTATGCACATCTGCACGATTTCCGCATTCGGCGTAAAAACGGCGCGAATCGAATCGCCGCCAAGCATTTCCCGTCCGATTTCGGCGGCCTCGCCGAGCGTGACGTTCAGAAAATCCACACCGCGCACATTGATTTTTTCATACTGTTCAGTTTTCATTCAATCTTCCCCCTGCTCTTTTATCCGTGCTAAAGCGCACAGATAGCCCCTGCCGCTTCATGGAACGCGCAAGCGCAATCTGACTACGCGCGTACCAAATTATATTCAGGATACCCAATCCGAAAATACCTGTCTCTCCCATATAATCCGTCAAAAAGCGAACAGCGTTTCCCGGCGTCGCCGCAAGCGCGCCGACCTGGATCAAAGCATCCGCATCCTTTTCTTTTTTCTCCTGCATCAATTGCCTCCTAAAAGTCTGCAACGCGGCGAAAAACAGTCTACTTTACTTTATCATAAGCATACGCCGCCGTCAAGAGCAACCGCACTTCATCAATACAAACCCTGAAAAAATCACGCTCTTTTGTGTCGGCAGATTGACGGCTAAAAACAAATATGGTATACTATTCCTGTTAATAAAATAGAATGGAGATTTCACAATGGAGAAACTCTACGGCAACGCCGTGGTGGGACAGTCCGGGGGACCGACTGCCGCCATCAATGCCACGCTGTCCGGTGTAATCCGAGGCGCGCTCGCCGCCTCGGAAAAGGGCATGATCGGCAAAATTTACGGTATGCGCAACGGCGTCGAGGGGCTGTGCGAAGAACGGCTGGTCGATCTCGGAAAGATTTTCAGCAGCGAGCAGCGCTTCACCGACCTTGAGGCAACCCCTGCGGCAGCGCTTGGTTCCTGCCGCAAACGGCTTCCGGATCCGCTTGAAAATCCGCTTCCGTTTGAATACATACTGGAGATATTCAAGAAATATGACATTCGTTTTTTCTTCTATATCGGCGGAAACGATTCGATGGACACTGTGCAGAAGCTCTCGCAGTATACCGAAAGCGTCGGCTATGAAATGCGCGTGATCGGCATACCGAAAACCATCGACAACGATCTGTTCGGCACAGATCACACGCCCGGATTTGGTTCGGCGGCTAAGTACATAGCCACCTCGGTCAAGGAAATCCTCTGCGACTGCGCCGTCTACACGACAAAAGCCGTCACCATCACCGAAATCATGGGACGGGACGCCGGATGGCTGACCGCCGCCGCCGCACTGCCCCGCCTGTCCGGCGGATGCTGCCCGGATTTCATCTATTTGCCCGAACGCGAATTTGATATGGACAGTTTTTTTTCAGACGTGCGCACGGCGCTCAAAGCGCATCCAAACGTGGTCATCGCCGTCTCCGAGGGCATTAAATTTTCCAACGGAACCTATGTATGCGAGAGTCTGCCCGGACGCAAATCGGACGCATTCGGCCATACGCAGCTTTCCGGTACCGGTACCTGTCTTGCCATTGCGCTGCGTGAGGAAATCGGCTGCAAAACGCGCGCGGTCGAATTTAATACCTCGCAGCGCTGCGCCTCGCATATTGCCTCCCGCACAGACATACGGGAATCGGTACAAATCGGCCGGCGCGCGGTTGAATTTGCCCTGCGCGGCGTCAGCGGCCATATGATGAATTTTGTCCGAAGCAAGGTCGGGTATAAAATCGCCATCGACAGCGTGGACGTCCGCGAAGTGGCCAATAAAGTGCGGCGCGTGCCGGATGCGTTCATTACCCCTTCCGGCAACAACGTGACCGATAAATGTCTGGACTACCTGCGTCCGCTGATTGAGGGTGAAGTTCGCTATCGCCGGGAAGCGGGACTGCCTGTGCATTTTAAAATCTGAAAAGCGCACTTTAAAAGCGGTCTGGAAGTATCCAGACCGCTTTACTTTTAACTTTATTCTCCTTCACTCAGCAAAAACCGCGCATATGCGCCGGATTCATACTGAACAAATACTCTGTCCCGGTCATGCTCGCTTGCGTAAACTTTAGAACCGGGCTCGATCCGCGAAGATTCCAGTTCTTCATCCGGGAAATCATAAATATCCTCTTTGACAATTTCTCCGTAATAAGTAAATCCCTCCGGAAGTTCATTCCATTCCCCACCCAGATTATCGTCAAACAAATAGAGCCGACCGTTTGCAAAGAGATATTGCCGCTGCATGGTCCCGCTCGGATAACCGGTTGCTCCCGGTGTTTCTTCATTTCGGCCGCTTGCAGAACATCCTGCACACCCCGCCGCGAATAAGACGCAAAAACATATCAGACATAAAAATTTTAAAAACTTCATCTGCAATCCCTTCTAAAATCCCCTATTATCTTACATGATAAGAACAATACTACAATAATATTCTATCATAATTTTTGAAAAAAAAAGCGAGGTTTTCTGTCCCCGCTCTTTTTCGATTCCAAACTTCAAACTTCATTATAAATCCCGATCCGGCGAAAACGCGCGTACCGCGCCGCAAGCATCTTGTTTCTGGAAAGCCGTCCAAGCGTTTTCAGTTCGGTACTGAGTATTTTTTTCATCCTTGCGCACATTTCGGGAAAATCCTCGAAATTCTCAGAAATAATATCCTCCGCCACGCCAAACTGCACCATATCCTCTGCGGTGATATGCAGGCATTCGGCCGCATCTGCGGCGCGTCCCGCATCTTTCCAGAGAATGCTCGCGCACCCCTCTGGAGAAATGACCGAATACACCGCGTTCTCAAGCATATAAACCCGGTCGGCCGCCGCAAGCGCAAGCGCGCCGCCGCTGCCGCCCTC
>CATYXQ010000061.1 GCA_958414825.1 uncultured Eubacteriales bacterium
TTATTAAAACACTGTAACCTCTGTTGAGAGGTCATAATTTACTGATATTCAAATTAGGATTTGTGTTGATTTCATATGTTTACCTATTCATCATAATTTTATTTTCATAATTTGTAAAATTCAATAGAAGCGGAGAGAAGCAGAATTAATTGAAAACGCATGTTTGGTTGATTGCCTATTTAAATCTTTTTTGGAATATTTGCCATGATTTAAAATACGTATTCGGCCGACAGAATTGTAATGCCGATGAGTACGAGAATAATGCCGACCGCCCGGTTTAGGGTGGCGGGTTTCGCTTTATTGGCCAGAATTGCACCGATTTTTGCAAAAATCAGCGTAAAGACAATGCAGAGAATCAACGGCCAAAGAATGTCCCTCGTCGGCGTTTGGATGGCAAAGTGAGAAATTGATCCGGTGAGCGCGGTGAAGCTCATGATAAATACGCTGGTGCCGACGGCTGTTTTCAGTTCATATCCCAGCACCGAAGTCAGGACAAGCAGCAGCATCATACCGCCGCCCGCGCCGACAAATCCGCACACAAACCCGATTCCTGTGCCCCATACAACCGATTGCAGAGCGCGGCGCTTTGCGGAAACGGCACTCATGGTTTCTTTGGTGGTCATAACAGGCTTTATAATGAATTTGACGCCAAGGAGAAGCGTCATGAAAGTAGAAAAACCGCCCATGGCCGCGGAGGGAAGCAGACTGGCAATGTAACTTCCGACAAGCGTAAAGCAGAGTACGGTCAGCATCATGATGAGACCGTTGCGCACATCCAGGTTTTTGTTTTTTCCGTAGGTGAATGCACTGACCGCGCTGGCGGGGACATCCGACGCTAAGGCGATTCCGACAGCCAGATAGGGGTCAATGTCTAAAAAGGTAATCAACATCGGTGAAATGACTGCTGCGGCGCTGAGCCCGGCAAAACCGGTTCCGAGTCCCGCGCCGATTCCGGCAATCAGACAGACAAGAATGGTTGGAAACATATAATTTACTCCGTTCAGAAAATATTGCCGCGCAGCGTATCCGATACAAGTCCTGCAAATTCTCGCACCATGTAATGCGGCAACAGTGAATTTTTGTGCGGGGCGGCAATACCGGATACGGGCATACCGAATATCTTTTCGGCAATTTTAACAGCGCGGAAAATATGAAAGTTACTCGTGACAATGCCGATTGTGCGCCCCTTTTCGATCAGTTCAAAACTATAGCGCAGGTTTTCGTTGGTACTCGTGGACTTCGCTTCCTGAATCAGGCGGTCGGGTTCGATTCCGCGCTCAGTCAAAACCCGGTACATGCATTCAGCTTCGCTGATTGCTTCACCAGGTCCCTGTCCGCCTGACAGTATCGCTATGGTGTGCGGATTCTTTGTAAGATAATCGTAAGCTGCATCTATTCGCCAGTGCAGGGTACTGCTCGGCGTGGTGCCGCGTACTGCGGCGCCGAGTATGATGATATAGTCCAGTCCCTCTGTTCCGTCACTGAACATATACGAGAGGATACAAATTTCAGATACCAGAAACAGAAGGGCGACAAGCAGGACAAGCACGAGAAAAATCCGGAACAGCGTTTTCGGAATCGGAAGCCGTCCATAGTGAAAGGTCAGCGCGGAAAAAGTGATGCAAGCTGCACCGCCGACCGCCCAGATCCAGATAAAAGACAGCGCAAAGCCGCCGAACAGAACTGAGCTTATATAATAGCCGAGAAATAATACGCCAAGGCTAAGCCAAATCCAGGCTTTGATATGTGCGGATTTTGAAAGTGTTTTTTTATTCATTCGTTTTCTTTCTTAATGTCTATTACAGGTTGACTGCACTGCCGCAGTCCCAAAGCGGCGCTTTTGAAAGAGATACCGCGCAAAGGCCGTAGGCGTCCAGCGCGGCGTTGATTTTGCTTTTGTCCGGGTGGGCGTCAAGATTCCCGAAAAACAGGACGCAGTTTTTCAGCACAGCGGATGCGCCGCCGATAAAGCCGCAGGCATAGGGCGGCAGAGCAATATGTCCGGGTGTAATCTGCAAAACCGTACCGTAGGGAGCGGCAGCGCGGCAGAGTCCAGCATCGGCCGAAATCAGAAGTTCGTTTTTGACGGTCAGCGCCGCGCATTTCGCGTAGCCTTGGCGGACGTTGTGAATCTGATATCCATGTGTTTTTGCATGGCGCAGGATGGTTTTTGAAAAGCTGTCCGTTTTGCAGAACAGATGCTTTCCAAGCGTAAAGCCGCCAAACAGCGTCTCACTCGGATAACCGCTTTGAAGCTGTTCGGGCACGGCGACGAGTTTTTTGTTGTTTCGGTCAAACAGTGCGGAAATTTCCCTGAAATACGTTTCGGTTGTAAAATAAGTATCTCCGAGACAAAATATAGAAATGTCGGGATGTGCGGACAGCGGAGATGAGAGCGCTGTATTTTCAGGCAGTATTGTATATGGAATGCCGAGTTCCCGTAAAGTATTTTGGCATTTGGTCGGGAATTCTGCGCCAAGAAGCAACATAAACACACCTCCGGGGGAAAAAACAAGGCAGACCCCCAGGTCTGCCTTCCTTTGTAAGTCTGTCTTCTTATATAGCGCGTTCGACCTTACCCGAACGGAGACAACGGGAACATACATAAACCGTTTTCGGTGTTCCGTTAACAACAGCTTTTACTTTGCGGATGTTGGGTTTCCAAGTCCGGTTTGTTTTGCGGTTTGAGTGCGAAACATTGTGACCGAACACGACGTCCTTGCTGCATACGCTGCACTTTGCCATGTAAATTGCACCTCCTAAACTCAGCACTTCTATTTATTCATTCCTAAAATCTTAACACAGCGACTAATATTATAGCACAGAAATTTCTAAAAAGCAATAGAAAAATACAATTTTTTAAAAATTCCCTTACACTGCTTTCCTTTTGAGAATCAACGTCCGAATAACCGGTTCAATATGGCGCCAAAATGTATCGGCGATTTCCTGCATACCGAGGTCGTTTGGATGATTGAACTGTCCGTGCGTTTCCTCGCGGGTGACAATATCCCCGAGGCGCATAAAGGTATCTCCGTATTTTTCTGCCACGGCCAGTTTTTCTGCGTCCAGATTGGGACGGATATAAAAACCTTCTGAATGGAAGACAGCAGCATGATTGTCCGCGTTTAGAAAGTTTCGCATTTCCTCGTAGGCTCGGCCGAAAGTTTTCGGCGGTTTCGGCTCGGTATCATAGCTTTTCGGCACATTGGCGCCGAAAAACAGAATCAGCAGATCCGCATTAAACTCAGCCGCCTCCCGGTAATTTTGCTCGGGGGAAGCAGTGTATAGATTGGCTTCATAGCCGCCCACCTGCGCAATGCAGTATGCGGCGTTTTCGTCATATGTTCGTATTTTTTGCATCAACAGGTGGACATAATCTTTTTCCGGTGCTGAGGCGGCCATACCGCAGTCGTTGTTCCATCCGATTTGCGGCTTTTTGGAGTGCTTGGTTATCGAGTTTCCGGCAAACAAAATCCGAATGCCGCTGTTTTCATGCGGAAATACAAGCTGCTTGACCTGATTTGTCGCGGGAACGATGTTTTTTTGCAAATCTCTCATAGAATCTTCCTCATTTTTATTAAAATTTTCTCGTTTCGGGTATATGCAGTTCTCCGATAAGATAACCGTTTCCGCATTCGATAACGCGCACCGGCAGAAGCTTGCCGTGCAGATTTTCCGCTGTGCGTACACGGACCTCGATAAAGGAAGCCGTGTGACCGGCCCAAAGCCCGTCGATGATTTGCTCAAACAGAACGTCCTGCAGGGGATGACGCTCGGCCTGCGCGCAAAGACAGGCTTGCGTGTTCGCGGCGCAGCATGCGATCAAGCGCTCGGAACGAGCGTGCTTGACGGATTCAGGAACTTGATTTGGAAAATCGGCCGCAGGAGTGCCGGCTCGCTTTGAGTATTTGAAGATATGTGCGGATAAAAGGCGAGCTTCTTTTGCGAAAGTCAGCGTTTGCTCAAAATCTTCTTCGGTTTCACCGGGAAAGCCGACAATAAAATCAGCGGTTAGCTGCGCGTCCGGGAGGGCGGCGCGGATCATTTGAATGGTTTGCATGGCCGTCTTTGCATTGTATTTGCGCCGCATAGCGGCGAGTGTTTTGGAGCATCCGCTTTGCAGAGACAGATGAAAATGCGGCGCAAGTTTTTTTAAGTTTGAAATTTGCCGGATAAAATCGGGGCGAAAGAGCGTGGGTTCAAGAGAACCGAGTCGGATGCGGGCAAGCCCGTCTATGTTGTCGGCGGCTGCGAGCAAGTCGCCGAGTTGTTCGCCGGTATCCGCGCCGAAAGATGCGGTTTCAATCCCGGTCAAAACAACTTCGCGCACACCGCTTTTGGCAAGTCCGCAGATTTCGTCCAGCGCCTCTGAGATTTTTTTGGAGCGTACAGAGCCGCGCGCTTTGGGAATGATACAGTAAGCGCAACGGTTTTCACAGCCGTCTTCGATTTTGACATAGGCGCGTGTGCGCGGCGCGTGTTCAATGCGCATGGATTCAAACGGCGCGCCTGCAAGGGGACGCACATTGATTTTCGGGAGCGCTTTCCCATTCAGCAATTCGCGCGCGCGTTCAATAATGTGAATTTTATCGAGCGTACCGCTGATATAGTCTACGTCTTTCAGCGCTGCCAGTTGTTCAGGAGCTGTCTGCGCGTAACAGCCGCAGACTAAAATTTTGGCATTCGGCGCGCGGCTGGCAAGACGCCGGATCAACTGTCGGCATTTTCGGTCGCTCTCCGCAGTAACCGTACAGGAGTTGACGATGCAGATATCGCATTCTCTATCGCATGCCGCGGCGGAAAAACCGCAGCGAAGCGCCTCTTCCAATATGGCTTCGCTTTCGTATTGGCTGACCTTACAGCCGAGTGTGTAAACACCGATTTTATACGGCATGTGCAAATCACCTCCCGAAAAGACTTTTTCATTGTAGCATAAAATCCGGCTCAAGTAAACAAAATTCGGAAAACAACTTGCAATGAAAGGGGGAATATTGTATAATACACAGAAGAGTTTTAAGTTGCCGATAGGCGGATTGGAGAAAAAATGAGCAAACTGCATGTATTTGATCATCCTCTGATTACACATAAGCTGTCGATTATGAGGCAGACAAGCACGGGATCCAAGGATTTTCGTGAGCTTCTTGAGGAAATCGCGATGCTGATGGGCTATGAGATCACGCGTGATTTGCCGATGGAGGAGTATACGATCGAGACGCCGCTTGAGACCATGACGGCAAAGAAGATTTCCGGTAAAAAGCTGGCGATTGTTCCGATTTTGCGTGCGGGTCTCGGCATGGTAGACGGTCTTTTGACGCTTGTTCCGGTAGCGAAAGTCGGACATATCGGATTGTATCGCGATCCGGATACCCATACGCCGGTCGAATATTATTGTAAGCTTCCCGAAGATATTCAGAACCGTATTGTGATTGTGGTGGATCCGATGCTTGCTACCGGAGGCAGTGCGGTTGATGCGATTCAAATGTTGAAAGCGCGCGGTGTGACCAACATTCGTTTTATGTGTCTTGTCGCTGTGCCGGAGGGCGTGGCGGCGCTCCAGGCTGCGCACCCGGACGTGGATATTTTCACTGCGGCGCTTGACCGGCAGTTAAACGAGCATAAATATATTTTGCCTGGACTGGGCGACGCGGGCGACCGTATTTTCGGGACGAAATAAGCGATGCGGGAATTGAAGTTCGTCAAATTTGACGCCGGCCAGCGGCTGGATAAATTTCTGTCTAAGACGCTCTACGGTATGCCGCCAGCGCTGATGTACCGGCTGATCCGGCAAAAGAAGATCAAGATCAATCGCCGCCGTGCCGAAAATGGGCAGATGTTATGCGAGGGCGATGCTTTGCAGCTTTTTATCTCTGAGGAGTTTTTTGACGGCGGAGAGAAAAGGGGCGAAACCGAGGCGTTGTCCCGCGTGCGTTCAGGGCTTGATATTGTGTATGAGGATGAAAATATCCTCCTGCTCAATAAGCGTCCCGGCGTGCTTGTGCATGACGACGCCATAGGCCAGAATGATACGCTTTTGTTTCATGCTAAGGCGTATCTTTATCAAAGCGGAGCATATGAACCGGAGTCGGAGCAGTCTTTTGCGCCCGCGCTGTGCAACCGTATTGACCGAAATACCGGCGGTATGGTGATTTTGGCCAAAAATGCCGAGACGCTTCGGGAAATGAATGAAAAAATTCGTCTCGGGCAGGTCTCAAAGTTTTATTTGTGTGCCGTACACGGGATTTTACGGGAAAAGCAGGGAACGCTGCACGGCTGGCTGAAGAAAAATCCAAGTACCAATACGGTTCAAATTTATGATGCGAAAAACAAGCCGAGGGACGCAAAAAGCATCGGAACCCGTTACCGCGTTTTAGCGGAACGGGCGGGAGACTCGTTGCTTGAAGTGGAGCTTTTAACCGGAAGAACGCATCAAATTCGCGCGCAGTTCGCTTATATTGGGCATCCGCTGCTTGGGGACGGAAAATATGGAGTAAACCGCGAGGACAAAAGACAGGGATATAAATTTCAAGCGCTGTATTCTTATCGTCTGCGCTTTGATTTTTCGGATACGCGAGGTAAACTCGGCTATCTTTGCGGACGTCAGTTTGAACTTCCGACCGAGGCGGTTTGGTTTGTTAAAAATTTTAAATAGGAGAATAAGAAATGGTTCAGATAGAAATGGAAAACGGCGGCATTATCCAGATTGAGTTGGATGCTTCTGCAGCGCCGATTACGGCTGCGAATTTTGAAAAACTGGTTCGCGAGGGATTTTATGACGGTTTGATTTTTCACCGTGTAATCGCAGGATTTATGATTCAGGGCGGCGACCCGACCGGTACCGGCTGCGGCGGTTCGGGAACAAACATTGTCGGTGAGTTTGCGTTCAACGGACACAACAATCCTTTGAAACATACGCGCGGCGTGATTTCGATGGCGCGTTCTCAGAGTCCGGATTCCGCTTCCTCTCAGTTCTTTATCATGCACGGCGACGCGCCGTATCTGGACGGACAGTACGCGGCGTTTGGACGGGTGACACGCGGCATGGAGGTCGTGGATGAAATCGCGGCTGTCGCTACGGATTATTCGGACAGACCGCGCATGGATATGCGGATGAAAAAGGTGTCTTGGATTGAGGACTGAGTTGCTGAAAAACGGATGTAGGACGGTTAAAGGGAGCCGACGAAGTTTGAATTTGCCGAAAATATGAAAGCCGCCCTGTGCTGCAGAATTGAAATTGCGGCACAGGGCGGTTTGTTTGATAACGCTCAAATGTACGGTTTTTTGTTCGGACGGTGCAATCAGGGGGTATGATCCGGCGGTTGATTTTCAGATGCGTTTTTTTGTTGCTTTTGGAATTTTTTTCTGGAATGCTTATAGCAGAAAAGAATAATCAGCAGAATAACCGCCAATATACCCAGATAGGGGAGCAGATAGAGCAGCGAGATCAGCAGCGTCTCCAGAAAAGCTCCAAAATTTTCAATCGAACCGGAAAAAGCCTCTGCAATGCGCTCGCCGAAGTTTTTGGGAGACGCAGGCGTATATTTTGTGACCTCTTCCAGGGTAATGTAAAAGGTTGCATAAGCAACGTCCGTATCAATGGTACGCTGCGTATTTTCAAGCGCTTCGATTTGGTATTGAACGTCGGACAGGCGGGATTCGATTTGAAGCATGTCAGATACGTTTTCGGCGGCCTCGAGCATTTCAAAGAGGCGTTCCTCCTGAATGCGGTAGGATTTCAGGCGGTTTTCATTGTCGTAATACCGCGCGGTGAGATTTTCCACATTGCTTTGGAGGCGTGAGACGTTATAATCGGCGGAAAGACCGCCGAGAAAAGACTCGTAATTTTGTCTCGGAATCTTGACGGTCAGATTCAGCGTGCGCGTCCCCGGCGGATTGACGCCGCCGAGATTGTAGGCGCTCTCTGAAATTACAATACCGCTTGCACCTGTAATGGATTGATGCAAAGCGTCCATTGAGGTTTCAAAGGTTTCGGTTTCCAGTGTAATGTCAACCGTGTAAACCAACTTCTCCTCGGAAAGTACGGCACCGACGTTATTGCTTTGCATCGGCGCGACAGGCAATTCATCGGCGGAATCTTGGAGATTGTATTCCGGTTTGTAACCCTCGATGGCGGTCGTTTGAAAGACGCTTCCGCTGCTTTCGTAATATAAATTACCGTCGTATTCTTCCGAACCGGAATACAGCATGTCGCTGTTTTTGGATTGTCCGCAGGAGATCATGCAAAAACACAGAACAAGTGTGAAGCCGAGGCAAAGAAGTTTTTTCATAGCGCAGTACCTATTCCTTTTTAAAAATAAAAAATTTGGAAAGCACATAATTCAGGACAACTACGAAAACAGCCAGCGAAATTTTAACGATATAGTCGTTGAAACCGAGACACTTGACGAACAGGGCAAAGCCGCCGTTTTCCAAAATGCCGGAAAATACGCGCGCACTGAAGAAAGAAACGCCTTCGCGCACGAGGCTTCGTTTTTTGGTCTCATTGCTTTTGAATACAAATAATTTATTGGTGACAAATGCAAAAAGGACGGACACGGTCCAGGCAACCATCTGCGAGGCAAGCGCGTCAGCCTCGCAGACGTCGGCAAGCAGCGCATAGGTCAGAAAGTTGACGGCGGTGGTCAGACCTCCAAAAAAAACATAGGAAATGATTTCACGGTATTTTTTGCAAATTTCTTTGATTTTTTCCATTTGCTCTTTAGTCGGTTAAAATCCGAAATATCCTCACTTAATATTTTTTGCAGCTTCTTCTATTTCCGGCAGGCTTGCAATCAAATTCAGGGCGTCAAGCAGCGCGTTTGCACTCATGCCGGGCGGCAGGCCGAATGCCTGAGCCAAGCAGTCGCGTTTTTGAGCGCTGTTTTGCCCGCCGGAAAATCCGAGCAAATAAAAATCCCGTTTTGTAATCTCCGCGTGTTCATTGGCACTGTGATCCTCAAATGCGGAAAAAAGCGCGCGCAGGCAATCTGCGTCGATGCCTTCAACGCCAAGCGTCCCTTCTTTAGACGGAGTACGTTTGCGTTTTTCTTTTCCCTCGACGCGCGGAATATAGAGGTTGTACACTTTTTCCGGCGGGAGCATACTTTTGATATGGGAGCGAATCACTTTCCCGGCGCCGTCGCTGTCACAGAGCACGATTACGCCGTGCTCGGAAAGCCGGCGAATGATTGCCTGTTTTTCGCGGCTGTTGAACAGAGAAAAACCGCCTGTTGTGATGATTTTTGCGTCCAGTATGGATTCCAGCTTGATTTTATCGTATTTTCCCTCAACGATGACCGGCAGGGAAAGGCGTATTTTTTTACTCATAAGCGCGCCGCCTCGCAGATCAGCGCTTGCAGACGTCCGAAATCGCTGGTTTCGCTTTTTATTTTCAGATCCGCATCCTGACAGATGGACAAGACGTTGCTGATTTTATCCAGCGAGTGTTTAGAAGCGGACGCTGCATAGAGTTTTGTACGGTATTCGTTCATTTTCAGTTTCTTTGCAATATCGGGTACGGACATGCCGCTGTCCAGACAGACGCGGATGCGGTAAAGATCAATGTATGTTCCGTATATGCCGGCAAATGCAGCCGCCGGACGTGCATGGTTTTCTTCCATTCGGCAGAGGATCGCGAGCGCGCCGTCTGAATCGCCCGCAAGTACGGCGTTAGATAGACCGAACGGCTCCAGTTCGCCGTTTTCACAGCAGACGGCGTCAATGTCCGGCCGTGTCAGCAGATCGCGCTTTTGCGCATGCAGATAAGCGCAGAGTTTTTCGATTTCTCCGGAAAGTGTCATCATATCGCTGCCTACAAGTTCAATCAGCGCGCGAAGTTCTGTATCGTCGGCCTTTATGGATTCTGTTTCAAAGTGTCGGAGCGTCCACGCCATAAGTTGCCGAAGTCCGGCACGTGGGAAATAGGCGGTTTTGGCCGCCGCATCCAGCGATTTGAACAGCGAGGACGGGCGGCTGATTTTGCCTGCTTTGGCGATGCCGTAATCCAGCGCTCCGTTTGGCACGTTGATCAGAATGACCGCATAGTCATAGCCTTTGGCTTCTTCAAGAAATTCGCAGAGTGCGGACGTTTCCTGCGCTTTTAATTCGTTAAAATTGAACTCGCAGAGTTCAATCAGCTTTTTTTCTTCAAAAATAGGCGGTGTGGACAGCGCATCTGCAACGGCATCGGCAGAGAAGCTCTCCGGAGAGAAAAGAATATGGTTAAAAGGCGCATACGGCGAGTCTCCGAC
>CATYXQ010000062.1 GCA_958414825.1 uncultured Eubacteriales bacterium
CCTCCGGCTGTATCGGTTGAGCAAAAGTCAGCGTGGGATTGATGTGGTATCTTTAACTAAGTGAAACCCCGCTTTCCCATTTCGAGACCGCCTGTCTTGATACCCCGATTTTTTCAGCGAGCTGTTCCTGAGATAAACCGCTTTTCCTACGGAGCGTATATATTCTCTCAGATAACATTCCTTCTGCCTCCTCAACCAATCATACCGCAATTCCCCGGTAGAATTCTACCAACAACTGCTGGAAAATCCGCAACCGGCGGTTGCAATTTCAGCTTTCCCAACAGAATCCTGCCGATTCAGGTGAGTGCCGCGAGCATTCCGCAAAGCCGGAAACGGTTCTCGTCAAAAACCTCGCGGCCATAGCAATCCAAAAAATACGTCCGGTATCGGTCGGTTTTCAAGTTATAAAACAGCGACCATGCGCTCCAAAACAGATCGTAATGGCGGTCGCAGACGCCGCCGTATCCCACGTCGATAAAGCCGGAAAAGCGCCAGTTCTCAATCAAAATATTGGGAAGGCAGCTGTCCCCGTGGATCAGCGCGTCGTTTTGCAGACTCCCGCCGTGTTTTTTGAGCGTCCCGAACGCCGTCTCCCGCCCCTTGACGCCGACAAATTCAAGCAAATCAGCGTCAACCGCGCCGCGCGAACGTTTTTCTTCCATCTCCGCAAAGATTTCCCGCAGGCGATTCGGCTTCGGACAGTCTGAAAAATCAGTCTCATGCAACCGACGCAGCGACTCGGCAAGCACACGGCAAAGCTTTTTCGGCTCTGCAAGGCAGCGAAGCGATATACCGTCCTCGCCGGAAATCTTCTCGGTCAAAAGATAATCGCGATCCAGCGTATGATACGCGAGCACGCGCGCGGACATCCCCTTGCGGTGCAGATACGCGGTCATAACCGCATCATCGGCAAGACTGCCGCGCGGCGCAATCTTTAAAAAACTTCCGCCGTCACAGTCTACAAATACCGTGCGCGCCGCAGCAGAACAACTGCTGTCAAACAACGGCGCGCCGCCTACTATACCGGCAATCTCTTTCGGGAGCGCGAGCGCTTCTATGTCGATCTTTTTCATCTGCATGTTCGATCCTCTTTTCTTTTTCCGGTATGTCCGACCGCTTCCCACAAGGCAAAAACAATTCAAAGCAGGCGGCCGCACGAAACAAAGCGTTTTGCGCCGCGCGCATTCCGCTGGTATTTATATCGCCAAAACATCGTAAAACGCGCAAAAACACCCGCAGCAGGCAAGAAAGCCAACGCCGCGGATGTTTTTTCTTTTTGTCCTTCGATAAAAGGGTCAAAGCTTGCCCATGTCCTCAACATTCAAAACGAAGTAGGTTGCGCCGCCGACCGTGATTTTCGGCGGAATGCCGTCCGGACGCAGACCGCGGCCGAGCGAATCGGCAGTCGAGGTCACTTTTCTGTGCGTAGAACAATACTGCTTCAAAATGGCCACAAGTTCCTCTACGCGCTCGTCCTCAGTGCCGACCAGCAGCGTCGTATTGCCCACCATCAGAAAACCGCCCGTTGTAGACAGCTTTGTAACGAAAAAGCCCTCCGCCGTGAGCGCCGCAGACGCCACCGCACTGTCGTCGTTGTTGATGATTGCCAGAACCAGCTTCATACTGCCTCCTGTTAAATCTGTGAATTGAGTATCCTGCGACTGCGTTTATCCAGGCGTGTATAATCCGGAATTTCGTACCGGTTATCATTGGTATCCCGAATCAGAACACGGCCGTCATAGAGAATCTTCACATCCGAATGGCGATTCTGAATCCGGAACGTCTGCTGACCGGATTCGGTATCCACCGTCCATTTGATAGCGCCGAACTTTTCGGTAATATCCAGCACGGCCGTAATTTTCGGAATCAGATAGTATTCCTCCAGCGCCTCGACGATCACCTTTCGGCTTTCGGGCATCAGCGTACCAACGTCCCGAATAATGGCGCGCTCGTGCCCGTCCGCGTCCAGCAGCGTAATGTATTTGTCTCTGCCGGTAATCGGAAAGAGTCTGCGCGGCTCCAGACTGCGCTCAATGCGGCCGTCAAAATATTCCATATCCACAAGGCACAAATCAACCCTTGTAAATTTTACGCTTTCGCCGCCGATATAATTCCTTGCCATTATTCAAATCCCTCCTCTTTCCTGCCGGCTTCCGCCTGCTCGGCCATGGTTTGGATCTGAATCAGTTTATAGTATTTGCCTTTCGCGGCAATTAATTCCTCCGGCGAACCCATCTCAATAATCTTGCCCTTATCCACAACCACAATTTTGTTGGCCTTGCGCAGCGTGGACAGACGGTGCGCGATCATGATGGTCGTGCGCCCGCTGATGAGCCTCTCTATAGCGCCCTGAATCAGGCTCTCAGTCTCCGAGTCAACCGAGGCTGTCGCCTCGTCGAAAATCAGCATCCGCGGATTCATCAAAACGGTGCGCGCAATGGAAAGGCGCTGCCGTTCGCCGCCCGAAAGGCCGACGCCGCGCTCGCCGAGCATGGAATCATACCCGTCGGGCAGACGCGCGATAAATTCATGCGCGTTGGCCACCTCGGCGGCGTGGAACACTTCCTCCACCCCGGCGTCCGGCCGGCTGAACGCGATGTTGTTATACACCGTATCCCGAAACATCATGGATTCCTGCTGCACATAGCCGATCTGCGAGCGATAATAGGAAAGATCGATATCCTGAATGTTGACGCCGTCCACCAGAATGTCGCCCTCATAGCCGTCGTAAAAGCGCATCAGCAGATTGACCAGCGTGGATTTACCTGAACCGGTCGTGCCGACAATGCCGACAATGTCGCCCGGTTCAATGGTGAGATTAATGTCGGAAAGCGTCATCTTGGTGCGGTCAAAAGAGAAATTGACATTCCGGAACTCGACCTTGCCGCGCATTTTCGGACAGGAGCCGCGTCCTCTGTCCGCTTCCTCCTCCGCATCCAAAATGTCCAGTACGCGCTCCGCCGAGGACAGGGCGTGCTGATAGGAGTCGTTGAGGTTGGCAAAGAAGTTGACCGGTCCGTAGAACATGGAAGCGTAGGAAATAAACGCCACCAGCGTACCGATGGAAAGCTCGCCGCCGGTATGAATGACCCAGCTGCCGCCGACGCCCCAAATCAGGAGCGAGCCGCAGGTCACAAAGAACGAAACGATATTGGGGAACGCCGTGGAAATACGAGCGCTGCGCTTATCCACTTCCAGCCATTCCGTGTTGTAATCTTTGAAATAGTCTCCGCTTCTCTGCTCGGCTGAAAAAGCCTTGACTACACGGATACCGGGCAGCGTATCGGTCAGAATCGAGACAACCGCCGACCAGCGGCGCCAGATCTTTCTGTAAAACGGCAGAATCTTCTTGCCGAATATCTTGGAACCAATCACAACAAACGGAATCGGGATCAGCGCAAGGAGCGCAAGCTTGTAGTTCATCGCAAACATGATGACCACAATGCCGACAAGCGTAAAGAACTGTACGACAACCTCCTGCGTAATGCGCAGCATGAACGCCTGAATGGTGGAAGTGTCGCCGCTGATACGGTTGATGACCGATCCGGTCGAAGTTTTATCGTAAAAGCGCATACTCAGGCGCTGCGCCTTGGCGTACACATCGTTGCGGAGTCCATACACCACATGGTCGCCGCTCACGCGCAGCCGGTAGCTGCGGAAAATGCCCACCCCGTACTGGAGCACATACGAAGCAAACAGTACGCCGACAATTGTGTAAAGCGCGCGCATGTCGTTTGCCGGCAGAACGCTGTCCACCAGATTGCGGGTCGCCGTAGGCGGAATCAGGGACATCGCCGTCGTAAAGAGCGACAGAACTACGCACAATATTAAATTGGGCAGTTCGGGCCGGACATATTTCACCAGTTTTTTGAAGATCCTGCCCTTGGACTGACAGTTGAGGCAGTCCGCGCCCGGATGCAGCAGCGTCCGGCCGCACTTCGGGCATATGTTCATCAGCTTTTCATACGTCGCGCAGACAATGTCGTATTCGCGCGCCGCATCGGCGCCGTTCGCCATATGGCTGATATATTCGGCCGCCATATCGCAGAGTGTGGCGACCGCATAGGTAAACCGAAAAAATTCATGTTTCTCCCCGGCTTTATCAAAGAGGATCAGCCGCGCGTTGCCGTACATGCGTCTGACCTCGGCTTTGTCAATATCGCAGTGCTTTTCGCAGCGAACAACGCCGTCGCTGTCAATCGTAAAAGCGCGCTTTGCTGTCACGGCAAGCAGACTGTCCCCGTACTTTGCGTCGAGCGTCAGATCACCGGCAATGATAAAAAGAATTTTTTCTTCTTTCTCGCAAATTTCGGCTTTGGCGGCCTCAAGCCGTTCCCAAAGCCCGGACGGTAATTCCTTATTGACAAGGACGCCGTTCATGTTCAAATCAAGTCTCCCGGCCTGTAAAACTCCGCGCGAATGGGCGCAGCCGTTTCGCAGACTTTTTCCGCTGTAAACTGCCTGTCGGTTTTATGTTATCTTAACTATACCATGCGGCGCGCGCGAAAGGCAAGCTTTTTTCAAAGCATTGGTCAAAGTGCCGATTTTTTTGGAAAGTTTCACAAGATTACGCCGTTTTTTTTGGCTAAGAATGCGATAAAACGGGCGGCTGTGTACAGCCGCCCGTTTTGCTTATTGGTTATTTTGGTAACGCTTTATAAGTTCATCCGTCAGGATATACAAATCCTCGGTAGACCGCGGCTTTCCAAGCGCCTCAACCGACCGGGCAAGCCCGTCGGCGCGCGCCGGATTATGCAAAAGCTGATAAAACACATCCTCAAAGTGCGTATGCAGATCCACCGCCATCGCCGCGCCGTTGTTGAGCAGAAAGGCCGCGTTGCGCTGCTCATGGCCGGGAATGGGATTGCAGATGATAATCGGCAGTCCTTTTGCCAGCGCCTCCGACACGGTAAGGCCGCCCGGCTTTGTGATGATCGCGTCCGATGCGTCCATCAAAAGATCGACTTCTTTGGTAAAGCCGAAATTCATCACGCGCTTGCGCGTATGCAGCGCGTCGATGGAAGTCTTTGCCTCGACGTTGTTGCCGCATACCGAAATGATCTGAAAATCCGCGTTAATCGCGTCCAGTTCCTCCACCACGCCCGCAATATCGCCGTACCCCATGCTGCCCCCCATCAGGAGCACCGTATATGTATCTGCCAGTCCAAGCTGCGCGCGGGCGCGCGCTTTCGGAATCTTCTGTGAAAACTGCGCCCGAATCGGGATGCCGATCGGCGCGATTCGATCATCCGAAAATCCCTTGCGGTAAAGCTGAGACTTCAGAAGTTCATTCGCAATCACGATTTTGTCGCTGCTGCGCGCCTCCTCCCAAAGCGGATGGACGGTATAATCGGTCACAATGCCGATCATCGGCACATGGATCCCATTCTTCGTTTTGAGCAGGTCGGTCACAACCCCCAAAAAGGAATGCGTATAGATGATCGCATCGGGCGCGTATTGCCGGATGAATTTACCGAGCTTTTTGGTCAGCTGCATGTTGGAAATGCGGTATATGCTGTGATTTGAATCCACGCGACGCCCCTCGGCGAGCGCATAGGATTTGGCGAACAGGGTTTTGAAATCCTTAGTTACCAGCAAATACCCCTTTTTCACGATCGAATACAGCGCTTTGCTGACATAGCGATAGGCGTCAAACACCACCGCCTCATCCCCGTGCGCCTCAAAGCACTGGCGGATCGCCTCGGCGGTCGAATTATGCCCCTCGCCTGCGGTAATGGATAAGATCAATATTTTCATTTTTCTCTATGCGCCAATATGTACCGTTCATAATAAAACAGATACTGCTGCGCCACTCCTCCGTAAATTCCTGCGTGCTGTGCGTCAAATCCATCTTTAAAATGAGAGCGGAGCGACCTGCGAATCCAGACGTCAACCGGAAAAGCCGAGAGATCGCCGAATCCGTACAGCCGAACACATGCCGAAACCTTTTCGCCGACGCCGCAAATCTCGCGCAGCGCCGCATCGGCCTCTGAGAGCGGGAGCCGGTCGAGCGCAAGCTGACCCGACGCCACCCTCTGTGCCGCGTCCGCGATATACCGCGCGCGGAATCCGCAGCCAAGCGCGCGGAGTTCTGCCTCTGTCAGCGCGGCAAGCGTCTGCGGTTCCGGGAACGTATACCGTCGGCCGCGCGGCGTCTCAAGCGGCGCGCCGCAGTGCGCCGAAATCGCCTCAATAATCTTTTTAATGCGCGGGATGTTGTTGTTCTGCGACAGGATAAACGAACAAAGCGTCTCAAAGCGCGCCTGCCGGAGAATGCGGACGCCGCCCGCCGCCGCGACCGCCTCACGCATTGCGGGAAAAGGTAAATCGCGCAAAATCTGCGCGCGGATCGCCGCATAGTCCGTGTCCAGCGAGAGATACGGCAGCCAAATTTCGACAATCTCGTCTTCTGACGCATTCAAAATATGCAGACCGCCGACCGCGCGCGCAAAGCGGACATACCGGCCGTGCGCCACGCCCTCGTATTCGCAGGGATAGGGCGAATCGGGCACGCGCGCAAAACGGAAGCACTGGCCGCAGTCAAAGGTTTTTTCCAAATCATAGTCGGGCGCGGGCACAAAAAAACAAGCTTCGCCGACGGGTGAAAACGCCGGACGAATAGACGCTTTGCAGGGCTTGGTCTCCATCCGGCGTTCCTCCTCAAAATCTATGGATCATTCGGCTTTATCAAAAAGATACCGCAAGATCCTCTACAGCGTTAATATACCTTATTTAATAAGGTTTGTCAAGAAGCCAAATTTTTAAAAAGTTTTTAAGTTTTTTTAAAATAGATTCATTCCGGCGCATTCGATACAGTTCTTGACAAAATCAACAAGGCGCAGCATCGTATCTTGTGATGCTGGCGAAAACGCAGTGCGCACGGCGGAGGATGGGATTGAAAAATGCGAATAAGATAAGCCCATGCGGAACCTGAAAAAGTGACTGCACGGGCTTTTATCATGCGGATCGAAAGCAGCAAGCAAAGTGGAGGCTATTTTAAATCTATATCATGTTCGACACAATATCGAATCGCCTTTACGATCAACTGAGCCTTGCTGATTCCAGTAGCGGCGCAATGTTCTTCGATTATTTTATAATCGTCGGGTTTTATATTTGCCTGAATTTTTTTGTAATTTTCTTTATTATATTTATTGCTTGCTTTGATATGCGCTTTTGTGCTCGCCATAATACCACCCTCTTATATTGAACCTCTATTAAAGAAACAGCTAATCTAATTGAATATCATGTTCGATACAATACTTCACACAATCCCGAATGTATCGAGCAAGTGGTTTATTCGCTTGTTGCGCCATTTGCTCAATCAATGCCCGTTCTGAGCGGGGAACTTTAAGGCCAATTGATGACATATTTGCTTTATCATATTTGACACTTGCTTTTTTTTGTGCATCTGACACAGCCATGAATATACCTTCCTTTATATGCAATATACACTATAAATATATACGAATAACGTATATATTTATACAAGATATGCATTGACAATATAGGTTTAACGTAGTATACTTGAACCATGCAAAAGCCATCCGCATTTTTTCAGCAAACACGTTTTTAACCGATATTTATTGTTGATTCCAAAAGCCTATTTTTAATATTTTAACACATATAAAATCCAAATACAAGCGCAGAAAGCTTTTTATGTTCACGCATTTTTTGTAAAATGACCACTATTTTAAATCTATATCAAATTAACATAACCAAAATCGAATATTGACAGTTGACTATTTTGGTTTGCCAATTTGTTTGAATTTCCTGTTGTAGCATAATTAGTAAGTAAGGCTTCTATCATAGGATTTCTGTTCGTTTCTTTTGCCCCGACATAATAGAAATGCTCCTGCGTAATCTTATTGCAAAAAGACCAAACCTTTTCGATATATTCATTTTTACGATAATCATTATGATTCCAAGTTGATAACATAAATTTGGACTGCGAAGCTTTTAATGCTTCACACAAAAGTATTTCTAATTTCTCATTCCAACTATCATAATAATCAACATGCCTACCAATATATGGAGGATCACAATAAATGAACGAATTTTTATCTGCCATCTTTATGGTTTGCTCAAAAGATTGACAAAGGAAAGACCAATTATTTCTCTTAAATAATTGCTCAACATGTGCTACTTGATTCACGATTTTTGTTATATATGCCTTTGAAAAACGCTGCGGCTTATGTCCATACGGAACATTAAATTCAAAATCTTTGTTAAATCGTATCATACCATTAAAGCAAGAACGGTTTAAAAAAAGAAAATCTAATGGATCGTGTTTTTGATTAAAACGTTTCCGCACTTCGTAATAATATACGCTTTCATTTTCAGACAAAAGTTTTCCTTCTATTTCAAGAAATTCCCTAACACGATAAGAAGTAATATTCCCCTCTTTAATTTGGTTGTAAAATGCAATAATATATGGATTTGTGTCCGCAAAAATTGCGGTCGAAGGTGCAATATTAAAGCCAACAACTCCTGAACCCATAAAAGGTTCAATCCAAATGTTTTTTTCAGCTAAACAAACATTACTCTTAATCAAAGGAACAAGTTTTGTTTTTATTCCTTGTGTTTTTATTGGAGGAATGTATACTTTATCTATTAACATTTGCTTTACCTTTCGTTTTAGGTGCTTTCGGATTGTTCAAACTCATTGACAATCCTCGATAATTTAAATATTCGGCAAAAGAAGATAACTTCTTGTAAGCTCCTTTTTCCGTAGGAATTTCCATTTTCCCAAAGTTAGCCCAATAATCATTAAACAAATCTTCTCCCGCTTTGGCAAAAACTCCATTACCAGAAAGTATATCGTCAATTTTTTGAATGCTTCCAATATTTGCGGTATTTCCACTACCTCCCTTATCGCTCGCTATACGCCATTTTTCCTCTGCAAAAAAGATAAAATCGCGAATTACTGCGGGAATACTCTCAATTTCATCAACATTATATGTTTTCGTTTCTTCAAACTTATCAATTTCCGTTCTTGTATAAATAATCCCCAAACAAAAATGTCCATTATACTCGTTATATGGATATTGAATATTTTTAGTACTGGTTCTGTTAATAAAATATTCCCCGTGCGAGCCAAGTGTAAATCCATTACAAAATCCAGGATATTCTTTATCACGGTAGGTTGTCTTTAAGTCTACTGCAAATTTAATATCTGAATTATCCTGTTTTATAAAAGTTAAATCCGGATACCAGTTTTGATATGTAGCTAACTCTATTTCATATCCAATACTATGGGCAAACGATAAAAAGCTCGGAAACAAATGCAGTTCAAGAATCTTAGATATAATTTTCGTATCTGAAGATATGGCGTATACATTTTTAAAAATATCAATAAAGCCACGAATTGTCCATTCATCATGCAAGGCAATTTGCGTGGCTAATGAAGCGGCAAAGCCTTTTAACTCATTAGCAAAATATATTTTTTCGTGTTCATTTATCATGTCAAATAATCTCCCTGCCTCTGCGCTTGTTTCCAAACAAAATCCATCCCCATCCTTTTCTTTGCGGCAAACACGTTTTTAACCAATATTCATTATCGATTCAAAAGCCTATTTTTAATATTTTAACACATATAAAATCCAAATACAAGCACAGTTAGGAAATTGAATATGCCGTTCAACTTAAAGAAATACACGGATATACAAAAATAAAAATATTAGGAGGAACCACATGTTTATTGCCACACACGTCAAAACCTCAGCAATGGTTCAGATTAGTATACGGTTTTCCGAAAAATTGTACGATCAACTAAAACTGCTGGCGGCACATTACAGCGTATCCTTCAATTCTTTGGTTTTACAGGCGATCACGTATGCTTTGGAAAATTTGTT
>CATYXQ010000063.1 GCA_958414825.1 uncultured Eubacteriales bacterium
CATTCCGGTCGCCGACTTCTTTGCAAGCGACGGATTTGTACGCGGACAAGTTTTTCACGGAAAAATTGTGCGCTCTTTTGAACAGATTCGGCAGACATATAAAAATTTTATTATTTTGCTATCTTTCGGTACATCACGACCAGAAGTTTTAGCTCCGATTTATTCGCTTAGCAAACATTTTGAACTGTATGCGCCCGACGTGCCGGTATTCGGCAATACGCTTTTTACGAGATCATTCTATAAAGCAAATCATGAAAAATTCAAGCAAGTCTTTAAACTGCTTGCAGATATGCAATCAAAAGAAATTTTCTGCAATGTGATTCGATATAAGATTACCGGCGATATTCGCTTTTTGAGAAAAGCAATCAGTCCCCCAGATTTTGAGAAAAAACTTTTACCTTACAAAAGTTATCATACCTTTATAGATGCCGGCGCTTATAACGGAGATACGTCCCGCGCGTTTATAGACAACTGCTCGGAGGCCAAACGTATTTACGCAATCGAACCCGATCCCAAAAATTTCAAAAAACTCTTGGCCTACGCCGAAACCGAAACGCGTGCAAAGGTGTTCCCTTTTGAATTCGGCGCCTGGCAGGAAGAAAGCAAAGCGGAATTCTCCGTATGCGGCAACCGAAACTCAAACTGCGCGGCGCAGACGTCAAATAAAACCAAAACCGTTTTGCTGCGGACAATCGACAGTCTCGGTATTCAAGACGCCGACTATGTTAAATTTGACGTAGAGGGTGCGGAAAAACAGGCGTTTTTAGGTGCGCTCAAAACGATCTCCGCCGGCGCAGACGTGCTTTTATCCCTCTACCACCGCAGTGAAGATCTTTTTGAACTTCCACTGCTCATGCACCGGCACTTTCCGAACTATCGACTGTTTCTCAGGCGCCGCGAATCACTTCCGGCATGGGATTTAAACTTATACGCACTGAAAGGGGAAAGATACGATCATGATTTACAGACTGTATATTGAAACCGTACAAGAGGAAAATTGTACCGGCTGGGCATTTATGTTTTTCAATCATCAGGACTTTAACATCTACAAGCGGTGCGGAAAAAGCGAAACGACCGACAAGCGCGCCGTCATCCTTACGATTGCGGAACAAGCGCTTTCCTATTTCACCAATTTCATGCGCCGCCGCTATTACGACGAGCATTTTGCGACCATATTAGATGAAGACTATGTAACGCTTTTCACCGAACTGCCCGAAATTGAAGCGTGCTGGAAATCCGGACACTTTCGTGAATTTTTTGCAGATGCACCCGACCGCGCGCGCTGGGAAACGCTTCTGCCCTATTTTGAACGTCCGACCATGCGCTTCGAAACCGCTTCAGACCCCAAGTTTATCGAAACGGTAAAAGTGCTGGCAAAAAAAGGACTGGCACAACCGATTCTGTAAATCGATTGCTTCCGGTTTTTTGAAAACCGATCTTAATCAAATACCTCATTCTAAAAAACGTCTGTCCGAAATTCGGACAGACGTTTTTTCAGAACATTATCATTTACCAACCTGACTAATCGCATCGCGAATGGTTTTCTCATACGCCTCACGGCCGTATTTATCCACCTCGGACTTATTCTTCTCACCATGAGTCAGGCAGCCGGCTCCGCCGATACAACCGCCGACACAAGCCATACCCTCGATAAAGTTTGCGTCCAACACCCCCTTGCCCGCGCGCAGCAAAGCAGCGCGGCAGGCTTCGATTCCATCGCAAGACACCGCTTTAAGGGGAAAATCAATTCCCTGTTCTTTGAGCGCTTCCGCCACTGCATCCGAAAGTCCGCCGCTGCGGGCAAAAATCCGCCCGTAATACGACGCATTGTCCAACACATCTTCGGAAAGCTGCGTAATATCAAGGTCACAGCTATCAAAAAGTGCCTGCAACTCTTCAAATGTAATCACACTATCGATATAAGGCCGAACCGCTTCCTGCTGAAATTCCATTTTTTTCGCGGTACAGGGGCCGATAAAGACAATCTTAGCCGCTGAATCGGTCTCCTTGATATATTTGGAAATGGTTGCGGCAGGCGAAAGATTGTGGGAAATTTTTTCCGCAAGCTCTGGGAAACGCTGTCGAATATAGGTTACAAACGCCGGACAGCAGGAGGATGTCAAAAAGCCTTTTTCCGCAAGCTCAGCCGCCTCTGCATACGCGACCATATCCGCACCGAGCGCCGCCTCGACAACCGTAAAGAAACCGAGCTTTTTAATTCCAGAAATTACCTGCCCGAGTTTTGCATACGTAAACTGGCTGGAAATAGAAGGCGCCACGACCGCATACACCTTGCTTTTGTCACCCGCCGCACTCTTTTTCAGCATGTCAATCACGTCAAGGATAAACGACTTATCGCTGATCGCACCGAACGGACACTGATATACGCACGCCCCACAGGATGTGCATTTGTCGTTATCAATGGCCGCCGCTCTGTCCTCGCGCATGGAAATCGCCCCCACCTTACAGGAACGCTCACAGGGACGCTTGAACTCCAAAATCGCATTATACGGACACACTTTAGCACACTGCCCGCATTCAACACACCGCGATTTATCAATATGCGCCACATGATTTGCATCAAATGTGATCGCGCCGCGCCGACACACATCCTCGCACCGGTGCGCAAGGCATCCCCGGCAGGACTGCGTAACCACATATCCCCCCACGGGGCATTCATCACATGCAATATCGATAACCTCAATCACGTTGCGGTTTGTGCGGTCTCCGCCCATTGCAAGCTTAACGCGCTCACTGAGAATTGCACGTTCCTTGTATACACAGCAGCGCATGGTCGGCACCTTTCCCGGCACGATCATTTTCGGAATATCGGTCACATGCTCAAGCAACCCGTCGTTCCAGGCAAGGCGCGCGACCTCTCTTAAAACCTTATATTTCAGATGCTGTACCTTTGTATCAAATTTTCTCATGACTTTTCCTTTTAAAAATAACTGACTTTGATCCGCTTTCCCATTTTTTTCAGACATTCGGAAAGCTCGGTCACAAGCTGCATCTTGATGCTGAAATTAATCGGTAGATTCGGATTCTGGTGCGCGGGATTAATAGCGCGGCCGACAAAAAAGTTAATATCCGTTGCCTCTTCAAACAAAAGCCGCGCAATGAGCGAAGCGCCGTCATGACGGCTGCTCCATTTTGTATAGGCCGTGTTATCCGCCAGATAATCCTTTGCATAAGTCAAAACCTTATTGACGGTAATGACGCCCTCAGTGACCAGATCCACCCCCTCGATTTCAGCAATCGGCGGAATTTCAGGATCTTCAAAGTCGAGCTTCGGCACCAAGTTTTTTCCAAGATAGGAAGCCACAAGAGACGAGGTCGTTCCGCCGCAGACAATATGCTTTCCCTCTTTGGCAAAAAACAGCGCCATCATTTTGTTGACGTCATCCCGGTCGCGCGGCGGTCCGAACAAAATATTCATCGGCGCGCGGCGGCGAATCCGCACCACGCAGACCGTTGTATCATCTCCCGGCTCACCGCCGTACAGGCGATCGCATTCATCCAACAGAAGCGTCGCCAATGTCTTAGCGGTAAATCCGACCTCCGAAAAGGTCTCCATAAAATCAATAATATCTTTCCGATCCCAACCGAAATTCAGCGAAAGCCCAACTCCGGCATGAATGCAGCCGTCGCTCATCGCGATAAAAATATCGTTTTCGCAGAGTTTGACACGCGAAGAATAAATCTTTTTTTCCCCGATATTCAGTTCGGTTTTCGGATAATCAAAATTTTTTCCGTCACGCAGAAGAATCACCGAGGGATTATCGTACTGAATAATTTCAGCTTCCTCGTTATCCACAATCCGAATAATTGTAAAAGTCGAATAGGCGACGCCGCGTACAGAGCAAACCGGAAGCGTTGCTGCCACCGTCTCCACGCAATCCTCAATAGAAAGTCCTTCGGCCAGCATAGTCGAAATAATTTTTGAGGTCAGCGTGGACAAAATATTGGCTTTAACGCCGCTGCCAAGCCCATCAGCCAAAACCAGCACAGTGGAACGCTCATCGCCGGAAATGATCTCCACGCGGTCGCCGCAGAGTTCCTCACCGATGTGATTGACGCTCTTATAGCCGATATCGGCGCAAAGATTATTCATCGTGCATCGACTCCTTCAACTTGGTCAGCGCAATTTTCGTTTCCGCCGCGGTTTCACCCAAAAGCGAAGCAATTTCCTGGACGATGCGCATCTGCTTATCCACCACCTTATCCGCAACCTCGGCGGTCTGACGGCAGATTTCGTTCTTCTTCTCCCGTTCGGTGATCTCCTCGGTCACATCGCGCAGCATACACATCAAAACATGATATTCATTGTCGCAAAGCACAGTTTGATCGACATACTTATTGTATTCGGCAAGATAAACACCGGTTCGGAGCACGGTCTTCTGCGTTGTAAGCGCCTGCATGAATACAGCCGGATCCAAAATCCGCACCACCGGTTCGCCGAGCACATCAGCCGCGCGGGAAAGATTCATCATTTTCAGCGCGGCGCGATTAATCTGCTGCACCTCGAGTTTTTCGTTGAGCACAACGATACCGCTCGGCATATTGCCGATGATACTCTCCGAAAAATTCTCGGCCCGTTCTTTCAGATAAGGCAGGCACATGGAAATTTCCGCTTTTCCCTGACAAACCGCCACTGCCTTTTCACGGCAGGTATTATAGCCGCAGGAACCGCAGTTCAGTTCATCCGATGGCTTCTGTTTGCCCATCTGACGCAGTACCGCCGCGATCTCGCTTTCACTCGGCATTGCGGCTTCTTTCGGAATATAATCCATGCTTTTGCGCAATGCGGACGCCGTCGGCTGTTCTACGGGAAAATCTTTTTTACCCGCATATTTGTACACCTCAACACTGTCGCGCAGCGGAGTACGATGATATTTTTCCATCACCGGACCGCCCACACAACTTCCGGCACAGGCGGACATTTCGATAAAACAGTTATGCAGGTGACCGTCTGCAATATCCCGCAGAGCGGCCATGCAGTTTTCCACACCGTCTACTGTCAAATATGTATATTCGGGCAAAGTACAATCCATTGTTTTCAGGATACCGCCCGATGTCGGAAACAGACGCGCCCGGCTTTCTTCAGTCGTATCTTTAGAAGCCTCCAATGTGATTTTTTCACGGGCAAACCATTCGGTCAGTTCTTCAAACGTAAGAACGCCGTCTACAATCCCAGGAAATTGCTGCGCCTCATCCTTTTTGGAAACGCACGGCCCGACAAACACAACTTTCGCTTCCGGAACACGCCGTTTAATATCCAGCGCATGCGCCTGCATTGGGCTGACAACATCTGCCAAAGCGTCCAGCAGCGCCGGGAAATGCTTTTGAATCAGCAGATTAACCGAATGACAGCAGGAGGAAATCAAAACATCACGTTTTTCCTCCCGAAGCATACGCTCATACTCCCTTTTAACAATCGTAGCGCCGATTGCAGTCTCCTCTGCGTCGGCAAAACCGAGCGCAAGCAGCGCACGCCGCATCTCTTCGATACCGACGCCGTTATAATTGGCAACAAAGGACGGAGCCAAACTGACATATACCGGCGCGTTGCTGCCAAGCAGAACACGCACCTGTTCCGTGCCATCCGAAATCTCCTTTGCGCCCTGCGGACATACGACAAAACACTGTCCGCACAGAATGCATTCGTTGCCGACAATGTGCGCCTGATTCCCGGAAAAGCGTATGGATTTAACCGGGCAGTGGCGTATACATTTGTAGCAGTTTTTGCAGTTGGATTTTTTGAGCTTCAATACATCAATCACGGCACTCACCTTTCCGCCGCAAGCGGCTCCAGAATATGTTCTGCGAAAAATGCCGGAAAACTCTCCCGCGTGACGCCGGAATAAATATCATCGTCCACCTGCACGGTCACGCCCGTGCGGTTGCATTGACCAAGGCAAAAACTGCCGGCTAACACCACATCATCCTCAAGGGCGCGCGCCGCGATTTCCTTTTGAAAAAGCTCAACAATTTCACGCGAGCCCCGCAGATGACAGGAAGAACCGATACATATGCGAACGATCATAATTTCGCCAGCACTTCCGTTTCAAAAAAACTTTTCACTGTATCGGGTGTGACCGAGAACAGCTGACCGTCAACTGTGACGCAAACGCCGCTCTGACAGTTTCCCATACAGAAAGTTCCCGCAAGCTCTACCCTGTCGCCGGTTTTACTTTGCGCAATCAGATACTGAAGTTCCTCTACGATCTGACGCGAACCTTTAAGATGGCAGGAGGAACCGATGCAAACTGTTACTTTCATGTCTGTTTTCTCCGTATTATTCGTATTCTACTACATCGACCCAGCCAAGCAGGAACTGCCGTTCCTCCGGCTTGCCCTTAACCGACTGAGAAGCCGCCACAATTGGAAGCCATTTCTGGATATACTGCTTCGCGGTATCACTCTTTTTGCAGAAAAGATTCAGATACTTCTCTGCACCGTCAATATCGCCCTCCAGCCAAAACAGAAGATATGTGCGCGCCACGTCGGCGGAGGCGTTGCCTTGCGTAACATGCGCCCAGTCAATAATATACGGCGTTCCGTCATTTTGAATGATGATATTTGTGGGATTAAAATCTCCATGGCAGATCTTATTATGCTTCGGCATGGATTCAAGGCGGGTGTGCAGTTCATAGCGCGTCGTCGCATCGAGATCCGCTTCGGAGATTTTCCGGTTCATTTTATCTTTGAGTTTGCCGAGCAGCGGCGCTTTTTGCGCGTGCACCTGCATCTGCAAGTCCACCATCTGCTCAATATAGGCGTCTTTCTTTTCCGGATTCGCTTTCATAAGGGCATCTAACGTCTGTCCCTCGATATACTCGGATACAATCGCCCATTTTTCATCTACCTTGGTAACCTCGAGAATCTTCGGAATATTCAGCCCGGTCTCCTCCACGCGCGCCTGATTCATCGCCTCGTTGAGAATATCCGCCTTGGAATAGTCCTCGCTGAAAACTTTGATCGTCCGACCGCCGTCCCGATAAATTGTTTTATTGGTTCTGACGGCAATTACTCTGTCCAGCTTCATCTTATTCTCCCCCTTATATGTTTTCATGCGTTCCGTAATATGCATTGAGATACATCTGCTTAATCTCACGCATCAACGGATACCGCGGATTCGCGCCGGTGCACTGATCGTCAAATGCCTGCTCAGTCATATCGTCAAGGCGATCTAAGAAGTCTTTTTCATCCGTCACATAGTCCCGAATGGTCGGTTTAATGCCCACTTTGGCTTTCAACTCATCGATTGCGGCAATCAAATTCTCCACCTTGTCGGCTTCGTTTTTCCCTTTAATGCCGAGACTGTCCGCAACTTCGGCATATCTTGCGCGGGTATGCGGATGATCGTACTGCGGGAACGTTCCCATCTTGGTCGGCACCTCGCTCGAATTGAAGCGAATGACCTCATCAATCATCAGCGCATTGGCCACGCCGTGCGGCAGGTGATGGAACGCGCCGAGCTTATGCGCCATCGAATGACAAACGCCAAGGAAAGCATTGGCAAAGGCCATACCGGCCATCGTTGCGGCGTTTGCCATTTTCTCCCGTGCCTCCGGATCGTTTTGTCCATTATCATAAGCGCGTGGCAAGTACTCAAAAATCATTTTCAGCGAACGCAGCGCAAGACCGTCGGTGTAATCAGTGGCCAGCATGGACGCATATGCCTCCAATGCGTGCGTAACCGCGTCAATACCGGAGGCGCTGGTCAATCCGCGCGGCGCGCTCATATGCAGATCCGCATCCACAATCGCCATATTCGGAAGCAATTCATAGTCCGCAAGCGGATATTTCACGCCGCTCGTCTCGTCCGTAATGACCGCAAAGGGCGTTACTTCGGAACCGGTACCGGCCGAGGTCGGAATGGCGACAAAATACGCTTTTTCACCCATTTTCGGAAATGTGTATACGCGCTTGCGAATATCGGAAAAGCGCATGGCCATATCCTGGAAATCCACTTCGGGATGCTCATACAGCACCCACATAATCTTAGCCGCGTCCATCGCACTGCCGCCGCCGACCGCGATAATCACATCGGGACCAAACGCACGCATCTGCGCGGCGCCAGCTTTGGCGCAGGCCAGCGTCGGATCGGGTGCTACATCGGAAAATGTCGTGTGCATCACGCCCATCGAATCCAATTTCTTTTCAATCGGCGCAGTATAACCGTTTGCATACAGGAAAGTATCGGTCACAATAAAGGCTTTCTTTTTCCCCATTATCGTACCCAGTTCGTCGAGCGCTACGGGGAGACATCCTTTTTTAATATAAATTTTCTCGGGAGCACGGAACCACAGCATATTTTCTCTTCTTTCTGCAACAGTTTTGATGTTGAGCAAATGCTTGACGCCGACATTTTCGGATACCGAGTTGCCGCCCCAAGAGCCGCAGCCCAGCGTCAGCGAAGGCGTCAGGGCAAAATTGTACAAATCACCGATTCCGCCGTGCGAGGATGGTGTGTTCACTACAATGCGGCAGGTCGGCATACGCTTTGCGAACGTATCCAGTTTTTCCCGCTCCGTTACCGCATTCAAATAAATAGAAGACGTATGTCCGAGACCGCCGTCATAGATCAGCCGTTCGGCTTTATCCAGCGCCTCCTCAAAGGTTTTCGCGCGATACATTCCCAGCACCGGCGAAAGCTTTTCATGCGCAAATTCCTCAGAAAGCTCCACGCTCTCGACTTCACCGATCAGTATTTTAGCCGACTCCGGGGTTTGCACGCCGGCAAGAGATGCGATCGTATGCGCACTCTGTCCGACAATCTTCGCATTTAAAGCGCCGTTTATCAAAATGGTTTTGCGTACCTTTTCGGTCTCCTCAGGATTCAGGAAATAACATCCGCGATCCGCAAATTCCTTTTTAACCGCTTTATAAATCGAGTCGAGCACAATCACCGACTGCTCGGAGGCGCAGATCATACCGTTGTCAAAAGTCTTGGAATGAATAATCGAGTTGACGGCCAATTTGATGTCGGCAGTATCATCTATGATGGCAGGCGTATTGCCGGCGCCGACGCCGAGCGCGGGCTTACCGCTCGAATACGCGGCTTTGACCATGCCGGGACCGCCAGTAGCCAAAATAATATCTGCCTCTTTCATGACCAGATTGGTCATCTCCAGCGACGGCACGTCAATCCATGCGATAATATCTTTCGGCGCGCCCGCAGCGACAGCCGCCTCCAGTACGATCTTTGCAGCGCAGATCGTGGATTCCTTGGCACGCGGATGAGGACTGATAATGATGCCGTTGCGTGTCTTAAGTGCAATCAGCGTTTTAAAAATCGCTGTCGATGTCGGGTTGGTCGTGGGGATGACGGCGGCAATCACGCCGATCGGTTCGGCAATTTTCGTCACGCCGTAAGCCTGATCCTCTTCAATGACGCCGCAGGTTTTCGTATTTTTGTACTGATTATAGATGTATTCAGAAGCATAGTGATTTTTAATCACTTTATCTTCTACCACGCCCATACCGGTCTCGCTCACCGCAAGCTTGGCAAGGGGCAGCCGCTGTTTATTGGCCGCGCTGGCAGCCGCCAAAAAAATTCGGTCTACCTCTTCCTGCGTATA
>CATYXQ010000064.1 GCA_958414825.1 uncultured Eubacteriales bacterium
AGAGAAGGATGCCTTTCTGCAAGTTCAGAAAGAAAGCTGCATGCTCCTTTTCATTTAATTTCGGAAGCGGTTCACCGATATAGATAAATTCTCTGTGCGCCAAATTACCACCTCGTGGTGCAAGTATATGGGAGCTTACTTGTACCGGATAACAAATAAAAACAAAGTCTTTATGTTTTCAGCATTTATCCCATAACCCGATACTGACGGCGAGGGCTTTATAGGTGTTTGCACCACTTCCGGCGGGATATATGGTATATGTTTCACCTACATTCTGACATAAAAAAAGCCGAGGGAGTTTCATAGTGAAAACCTCTCGGCTATGTAGTTATCTGCATAGGCGTTGACCGTTTTATTTGCAAATCTATTCTGTTGTATGTGACAAGTATTGGAGAATGTGCCTTTGTCAAAAAAATTAGAATTTGCGCGAACCATTTTTTCGACGGAAGATATACAGATGTATTCGATTGCTATAATACGAATCTCTGCGCGATAAGCAATTTTTTCTGAAATCAGCCAATATTAAATAAAGTGGTAAGAAAGGTATTACAGTGCCCTCAGCAGAAATGCCATATACAATGGAAGCGTCAGAACTTGCCCCATGCGACCAACATTATAGTCTCCAAGCTTGATGGCGCTGTTGACGTGATATTTTTCCGGATGATTCAAAATCGTTTTTGTACTCTTGATGTTGCCGGTCGCCGCTTTTACTTCCACGAGCGTACACTCGCCTTTGTAGCGGATTACAAAATCTACTTCCAAGCCGGAATCCTTGTGGAAATAATAGAGCTTCCGTCCCATCTTTGCAAAAATATCGGCAATCAGGTTTTCAAAGATGGCACCTTTGTAGCCGAAAAGATTACCCTGCAGAATGTCATACTGCGTGCCGTCTTCCAGCATACTGACGAACAGACCCATATCGCGCATATATACCTTGAAAGTGTCCTCTTCGGCGTTGCCGTCCAGCGGCAGTTCGGTAATGGAGAGGTTATAGCAGCGGGAGATGATCCCTGCATCTTCGATCCATTGCAGGCTCCCGGCATATTTTGCAGCTGTGGAGCCTTTTCGGACAACAGAATACTGGAATTTCTTATTTTCCTTGGCTAACTGACGGGGGATGGACTGGAAGCACTCCTTGATGCGGGACTTGTCTTTCTTTTCCGCGTATTTCACCATGTCGTCTTCATAAGAACGCACGATGTCACGCTGGATACGCAGCACTTCGTTCATCTGCTTGCTGTCCACAAAAGTCTGTACCGCATCCGGCATTCCGCCGACGACGGCATATTGCAGCAGGAGCTGCTTCATGCGGCTGTGTAATGCGTCCGGCACCGGCGTTTCCGTATCCAATGCTTTTTGCAACATATCAATGACCGGCTCGGAGATCCCGTTTGCCCACAGGAATTCCTCAAAATCTAGCGGATACATATCAATTACGGTTTCCGAACCTACGGGAACTGATTTCGGCTCCTTGCCATAGCCTTTTACGCCGAGCAGAGAGCCGGTACCGATCACATCGTACCGACCGTCGATCCGAAAGAATTTCAATGCGGTTCGGGCCTCGGGGCAATCCTGTATCTCGTCCAACACCAGAACGGTCTCTCCGGTCTCAAAATCTGCCTCTTTTCCAAGCAACGCAGAAAGCAGCATGACAATGTTGTCAATGTCCAGAGACCCCGCAAAAACGGAAGCATAGTCCGGATTCTCAAAGAAATTCAGATAGACCACATGCTTATAATTTTTCTTAGCAAACTCCAGCACGGAAAAGGTTTTTCCGCACTGTCTACATCCTTTAATGATCAATGGTTTGTGTCCCGGTGTGTTTTTCCATTCAGTCAATCGCTTTTCTATTTTTCGTTTTAACATCGCGGCTCCCTCCGAATCGTTTTCCTAACTTTGCGCATAGCATATCACAAATTGTGAACTTTTTCAAGGGACTTTGATTATGAATTGAAAACTTTTTCGGGCGACTTTTTGCGATGAAATAAAACTTTTTAAAACGACTTTTTGCAAAAACTACGAAAATGCAACGCTTACTCCATGTTTTCAGCATTTATCCCATAACCCGATACTGACGGCGAGGGCTTTATCGATTTTCTGAATATAGGAATACGGCAGCCTGCCTAAACGGGCTTGCAGCCGTTGCTTATCCAAAACGCGTATTTGCTCAAGCAGAACGACGGAATCCGTGGTGAGATCGCCGAGCATGGGAATTTGTGCGTGCGTAGGAAGTTTCGCCTTTTTATGCCTTCGGCTTGTAATCGGCGCTGCCATACTGCCGAAAAAGTTCCCTTCACTATACACGACATTTTTCGGCGATTTATAAACGGGGTAAAGGCATTTATTTACAGATTGTTTGCATTTGACACGCTTATGGGGTGGAAATTCAGAATTTGAAATATAAAGCTGCTTGACCTTTTGCCTTGCAAATATATAATATAAACGAGATTATCATAAGGGCATACATAGAATGTTATTTTGGTGTATTCAATAAAGACGTTTTTGGAGATTGCAAAGGAAAGCACTGGCATTCTTCTGGTTAATGAAGATCATCTGGTGTAATTAGCACCTTATTGCAGCTGCTTTCTGCCCTTGCGATAGTGGTCAAGCGATAGGAGGCGGAGCAACTATGATCTATTATACTGCCGATACGCACTTCGGCCATGCTAATGTTATAGAGATGTGCGAGCGACCATATCCCGATGTAGACGCCATGAATGAAGCGATGATCGCGGCATGGAATGAACGTGTACATGGCAATGATACCGTATACATCATCGGAGATATGTTCTTTCGCTGTGCGGATCCTGAAAGTATCTTAAGGCGGCTTAAGGGGAAAAAGCGGTTGATCGTGGGCAACCATGACGGCTCTTGGATGGGAAAAGTTGATTTGAGCCGCTATTTTCTCAGTGTAGATAATTTTTTTGAGATTTCGGATGGCGCACATGGCTTGACGCTTTGCCATTATCCGATGCTGACTTGGAAGCACGCCAAACGAACTTACATGATCCACGGTCATATTCACGCAGATACCTCGGCGGATTTCTGGCCGCTGATTCAATGCCGGGACCATGTGTTGAATGCCGGTGTGGATCTGAACGGCTACCATCCCGTCACCTTCGATGAGTTGGTAGAAAATAACCGTAAATTTAAGGCTGAGCATGATGTGTAGAAGGCTGAAATAAGCTTCATCACTTTTATCTCGAAGCAAAAAAAAGACTTACCGGTTTATAAAAAAATTCCGTCGCAGTGAAAGCTGTGACGGAGAATCAGGGGTTGAACTACTACAATATGCTTGCAGTATGCTCCGGCAACGAACAAGCTCCCGAAGCGGATGGGCGGCGACACAAGAAACGCTTTTTTACATGTGATAAAAAGCGTGAGGACGCAACGCTCAAGGTAAATCCTATGGATCAAGCTACCATTGATACGATTTATTATTCGTCTGATGGAGCCATTCGGTCTGTCGATAGAGAAATTGACCATGATTTAAACACTCATTTAAACTTAAATTGCTCATTCTACGCGGTTACACTTCCTAAAAATCGACAAGCGGTACTGGAAGAGGTCCAGAGATCGGTTGTTGAACATGGCGGCGATATATTACATAACTGCATTACGCAGTTGCGATTATGGGAGCAGGAATCTGACCCGAAAACTCCGTATATAGGAATAGCGATCTGGTGGCTTAAAAAGCAAATTCAAATTTTATCCAAAGCGTAGGATCGTGACATGTAACGAAGTGAAATAGACCGGCGAATGCCGGTCTATTTCACTGTACTTCTGATATTTACCACATGTGCCCGCACTTATTACACTTATACTGCTTTCCGATTTTACCGCTTCCTACTCCCCATAGCTGAGCAGAAGCCGCGCGTTCGAGAGAATCGATTTTACGGTAGTCGGTCGCATGGCATTTCGGGCAGCAGAATTTAGACGTTGAGGTGGCTGCTGGGCGAGGCACTTCGGGCGGTTTGATGGGCTGGCCACAGTTTGGGCAGGCTGGGCAGTCGATGAGGGCAATGGTATTTTGCTGATTGGCTTTTTCTTGCTCTTTAAAAACGCCTGTGCAGATATTAGAACTTATGACGGGAACATGCTGAGTCCATTCGTAAACTCGTCCGCATTGACGGCACTTATACATAATCAGCTTTGTGTCGCTGCCGGCTTCGTATTTTTGACCCATTAAATCAGTTAGCACAGAATAACAATCTGGGCAGTGTACTTTGTCAGGATGGGCATCATAATACGCCTTGAGTGTAGCAGGATCATCCAACCGATCTTCTTTATAAATTAAATATTTGGGAATGATAACCCAATAAAGTGCCATTATAATAATTGCGATAATCCAACCCCCTGCTCCGTGACCAGCTGCGATACCTATAGACATCAGCGATAGTATCACGCCGATTGATAAGAACAGTGTTGCGTAGCCTTTCATAACAAATCTCCTTAAAATGTGTTATATTTCTCGATAAAAGTATAGCATAATTACAGTTGATATTCAAGGCTAATCCGTTGAAAGACGGAACAATCGGCGCATCAGATGCCTTCTTGGCTCTTTTCGGCAAAAAAATGGGTTTCCAAACGTCAGACGCAGTACACAGACGGTGCGGCAGCAATAGCAAGATATTTAGATGGAGTTAAAAACGGCAAGAAAGAACTGTCCGATTTTGAAAGTGCGTTTGAATCTGTGGACGAACATATCGAAAATCAAGCCCGAAATACAAGAAACGATGAGATCGCTTTAGCGGGTTACGGAGATCAATTACGTTTGACAGCCGAAGGATTACAAGAAACAGGCATCAAAGCAATGTTTGCAACGCTAAAAACGAAACTATTTGCCGCAGCATCAAAAGCAGCTCAGCTTGCGCTAAACGCTTTAGTCTCGGTTGGAATATGATATCTATGAGCCCGCTGGAGAAGCGCATAGCCGTCTGTGATTGAATCCGTGCCGTCGTTTTTGCCGGTATCGGCTTTGGACTCGCGCAGCGTCTTTTCAAGTGTCGGTGCGGTGCGCTCGTTTTTGGGGTAAACGGTAACGTCGTAGTTCCAGTTCATACCGTCAATGCTCGTCATGGGCAGTGAAAGCAGGAACGGCGCGGTGGTGTTGGAAATCGTTTCGGGAACCTGCGTTTCCACAAACAGATATAATCCCTGCTCGAGTTCCGCGGCCGAGGTGTGCCCTGTGCCATCCGTTTCCGGCATAGAAGTGCCGTTTTGGCGGATAAAAGCTTCCAGTGCGTTTTTTGTTTGGCTTTCCGCTGTGTTCAGATGATCGGAAAGCGCATCAATCAAGGTATCCGAAGTGAAATACAAGTCGCCGCGGTCGGTTTTGTAGGCGTCTTCGGAAGTGAGATCAAGGCAATTCATAAGCGCGGTGGTTTTGTCGCCGCCCGGCAATTTATACAGCAGCATATTTTGATGTTCGCCGTCCTTTGTTTCGGCATGTACCGCAAGATCGGCGATTTTGGCGTAGCTGAATACAACGCCTTCGATGGCATACGGCATCAGGGTGTTTTCCACGTTTTCGTCGGCATAACCGGTTGAAATGTACGTGTTGTCTCCCAGAACGCCGTCTGCGTGCGCAGAGGTGAAATCGTATTTATAAAGCGATACGGACGCTTTTCTGCCGGTGTCGATCACGGCCTGCGGAACAGAAGCCGCCGAAACCGATAGGATGCCGGAGAGTAAAACCAGTGCGGCGGAGAGAACCGCGCCGAACTTTGTAAGTCGTTTTGCTTTCATAAAGTTGTCCTTTCAAAACTTTTCTTTCTGAACATACAGAAGACCGAATAAACCGATCACGGCGAAAACCATACCGGTTGCGGCAGATTGCATCCCGTTTCTGCCCGCGGCGGGAAGCTCAAATTGATGCCCGTTGACGGCGGTGATCGTAATATCCTGCTGCAGGGTGCCGTTTACGTCCTGCGGCAAACTGCCTTCAAACAGCGGCTCGCCCAAAAGCTGAAAGCCGTTTTTGGTGCGCACTTCCGTGATGCGGTAAAGAACGGTGACATTTTGGTTTTTAACTTGCAAACCGCTAAACGTAACCTTGCCGTCCTCACCTGTTGTGAGCACACCGTCGGAAATCCCTGCGGATGTGCAGCTGCCGACGGAGATCGGATCTGCTTCTTTTCTTGCGCGGACAGGAGACCATGCAGTACCGCCGTCTGTCGAATATTGCAGCAGAAAAGAAACATCATTTAAGGCAGTGCCGTCCGGTGTGATTTTTCGGACGGAAACAGAGCCGGCGCTCGGTGTGTTCTTGCGAGTGATTTGAATGATCTGCTTGTCTTTTTCAATGGTAAACGGGTACACGGTGGAATCCAATTCATACCCCTGCGGCGCGGAGATTTCGCGGTAGTACCCGGAGCGCAGGTCGGATACGGAAATTCTGCCGTCTTTTCCGGTGGTTTCGGTTGCAATGACGTTTTTGTCGCTGTCCATAATCTCGAACACGGCGCCTGCAAGCGGTGTTTTGCCGTCTGCATCGACTTTGCAGATTTCGAGAGTGCCGCGGATCAGCGCGTTTTCAAACTGGACGGTTACACTGCCCTTGGCAGTCAGCGTAATCGTCTGCGGTTTCGGCTGGCGGTAAGAAGACGGCGTGTTGATCTCGGTCACGGTGTACTGAATCGGCGTGCTCGTACCTTCGCGAAAGACCGGCAGCTCGCTGATTTTGGCTGTACCGTTGTCGTCCGTTTTGACGGTTACACTCCAGTTATCGGTATCTCTCGTGACTTTGAAAGTGAAGCCGCTCTTCTTTCCGTCTTCGGAGGTCTTTTGAATGATCAGCTCACCGTAATTGATGCGTTCTGTTTGAAGGCGCAGATAGGCAGAAACGGTGGTTCGCCCGTCCGTAAAAGTCGCCATGCGCTGAATGGCGCTGTCTGCGCATTTCCAAACGGCAACGGCATTGGAGTTCCCGATGGAATAGCTTGCCGGATCGGTCACAATGCCATCTGTGAACTCCTTTTGCGTTGTGACGGTGAGTTTATCTCCGCTGCGGGAGAAATTCACACCGCTTAGGGAAAAATCAAAGTGGCTCAGCACATTGTTGCTGTCTGTTACGGTGGCAGTGTAGGCGGAACCGTTCCACTTGAGCTGGATCGCCGCAGCTTTTTGCGGATCGGCATTTGCGAAGCTCGGAATTTTGCATCCGTTCAGCAGCGCGTCTTTCAGCTCTGCATAGTACGTGCGAAATGCCGTGGGATTATAGGCATGCTTTGCCACAGTCTCCATTTCGGTATCTACGGTGCTGCTCCATGTCCAGTCCGTCACGCTGTTTCGGACGATATAATTTTTGCAGGCAGCCCAGACCAAAAGCTGCGTCACAGCCCATTTGGCGGTGTTTGCCTCGTAGTTGCCGACCTTACCGCCGCTTGGGTGAGTATCGCCCCAGCCACTTTTGCTGAGACCGTTTGTTTCGGAAAAGCCCTGTGCGATGATTTGCCGAACGGTCTCCTGATTTGCAAAAGAGAGATCGGTCCAGCTGTAATCAATGTCGCCCCATTGCAGGAGCTCCTTATCCAAGCAATACGCCGGATAATAAACGGAATTTGTGACCATTGCTTTTGCGGGCAGCCCGCCCAATGTGCCGAAGATCGTGGTGGTTACGGAGGATTTCAGGGAGTAAAAATGCACTTTGGAGATACCGGCCAGTTGATTTGCCGCGGCGTAGGCGGAAACTTCCGAATCTTCCAAGTAGAAATCCCGGTCGCTTAACGCGGCATCTTCCTGCTGGGTTTCTTCCGGCGGAGCTTCGGATTCCGGCATACCGGCTTCGTCTGCAAGCGCCGAGATCGACGCGGACCAGAGCAGCAGGCAGGCGGAAAGGAGCGCGCCGAGCCGTTTAGCAGTCGTTATCATTTGCATCACCTCTTGTTTTCTTTTTAATTAGGATATAATCCATACCCCTGCGCACCTGACAGTAGGTGCAGATGTCTTTTACGACCTGCATCTCATCTGCTTTTCGGATGGTGTACTTCCCGGAAAGGTAGAAGTCGGCGGCGCAGATCGGGCAAAGGCAGAGGACTTCCGCTTCGCGGGATCCTCTGTCGTTCGGCGATTTGTTCATTCCATGTGTTTCACCTCGCTTATAATAAATTGCAGTTCAATTTGCCCCGCCCCCGAGCTGCCAAGAGGAATTCTCAGGCCCGAAGCCCGAGAATTGCGTATTCGATTTTCAAGGTGCAGGAGGTCAAAATGACCTCTCACTTTTTACAAAGGAAAAATTCGACAATGTGTGCGCAGAAATTTTATTTTTCCATCAACTTTTTCGGCTTTTCGAGGATCTTAGCGGCTTTTCGGCTGATGTTGGACGGATGCACACCGTATTTTTTGGCGAGTTCTTTGCGGGATACATGCTGAAAGAAGTACATACGGATGAATTCGGCATCGTCCGGGTCGAGTAAACGAAGGCAGGAATACATCTTTTCAATCATGAGCCGGTCTTCAGTTTGCTGTTCAATGTCCGTGTTTTCATCGCGCAGCGGGATTTCCTCGGATTTAAGGTCTAAATTGCATAAAAAAAGAGCGCTATCTAATTTTCTTAGATAGCGCTCACGTTCCTTCTCTCGGTAGAAGGCTTTGTAGGCGTCTTTTGGAACTTCCAGCAGAACGCCTTGTACCGGTATGAACCAGTGCGAAGCTTTGTAATTTTCAGTTGTGTTTCGTATGCGGCAAAATTCCGCATATGTGATTTGTACATATCCAACGTCTGTTTTGATATAGACGCATTTAGGCTCGTTTGACAATAGAATAACCTCCGATCAATTTGAATTCGATTTCAAATTGATCGGAGGCGGGGCGCGGGGAGAAGGAAAGTGGTGAAGTGCTCCGAAGATCGTAACCCCGGTAAAAATATAAGAACTATAGATGATGCAGAACACTAAACAGCTAAATATTCTGTTTTATTATATTGAATTTTTAAATTGCTTTGAATTAGCTTTAAGTTTTGTTTTGAATCTTTAAGAAAGGTGTTTTCTTCGTAAAAAATGAAAATTCGCAAGTTTGAATTAAAGAAATCCGGCACCAAATAAAAAAGACGATTTATGACTTTAGATGAACTCTCGAAAATATTTTGATCGGTCGATTGTAAAATGAAGTTGGACACCTGAAAAAAAGGAATCCATAGTGACT
>CATYXQ010000065.1 GCA_958414825.1 uncultured Eubacteriales bacterium
CTTGAATCCGAAAGATAAAATACGCCTGAATCAAGGACTTTACTCTATCAGCATCGCGTCAACGATGTTTACAGGAAATAAGAAAATTACCAATAGGAAATCTTTTATACAATAAACATCGCATCGCCGAAACTAAAAAAGCGATACTGTTCTTCCACGGCGCAGCGGTATGCATCCAGAATTTTTTCCCGATTGTAAAATGCGCTCACCAGCATCAAAAGCGTGCTTTCCGGAAGATGGAAATTGGTAATCAACGCATCCACCGCTTTAAAACGATACCCTGGATAGATAAAAATTCCGGTGTCCCCCGCCATTTCATGCAGGATTCCGGCATCGTCTGAGGCGCTCTCCAGTACGCGGCAGGAGGTTGTCCCCACGGAAATCACCCGGCCGCCGGCAGCGCGTCGGCGATTGATTTCGTCGGCGCTCTCCCGACTGATCGAAAAATATTCGGTATGCATCACATGATCGCGGATTTGGCTTTCTTTAACCGGGCGAAACGTGCCGAGTCCTACATGCAGCAAAACCGGCATAACCGCCGTCCCCTGCGCGCGAAGTCTACTCAGCAGTTCCTCCGTAAAATGCAAGCCCGCTGTCGGCGCGGCCGCACTGCCCGCGTCACGCGCATATACCGTCTGATACCGACTGCTGTCGCTCAGCTTTTCCGTGATATACGGCGGAAGCGGCATACTTCCGATCTCCTCGAGAATACGGTAGACGTCAGCCCCGCCGGCGCTCGTCCGAATCAGTCGGTTGCCCTCCTCAACGATTTCCGTAATCTCTCCGAAGAGCCTTCCCTCTCCAAAAACGAAACGCGCGCCGATTTTTGCTTTCTTTCCCGGACGAACCAGCGTTTCCCAAACCGTATCGCCCCGACGGCGGAGCAGTAAAAATTCCACTACACGTTCCGGCCGCGACACATCGGTTCCGTAAATACGTGCGGGAATCACCTTTGAATTATTGACCACCAGCACATCCTCCGGGCGGATATACTCGGAAATATCGTAAAAATGTCTATGCGCCACAGTTCCGTCCGCTCGGTCGATCACCATCAGCCGGGACGCATCCCGCCGCTCTGCGGGCGTCTGCGCAATCAGCCTTTCGGGAAGTTCGTAAAAGAAATCTTCTTTTCTAAGATCGGTTTTTATTCTCTCGTTTTTTATCATATTAATGCCGCTTTCGGAAAATTTTCATATTGTATTAGTAGTACTATTATAGTACCAAAAAAGCGAAAAAGCAAGTTCAGAGGAGAATATGTGTACATACAATTCCGATCATTCCGACACAACGAAACAATATTTGTTTTCCGGTACGGCAACCGCCCTTGCAACCCCCTTTTCCGGCGGTGAACCGGCGCTCGACAAATTTCGCTCGCTGGTTCGCTGGCAAGCCGATATGGGCGTTGACGCGCTTTGTATTGCAGGCACAACCGGAGAGGCCGCTACACTCAGCCAAAGCGAGCGGCGATGCCTGATTGCAACAGCCAAAGACGAAATCGGCGATGCGCTGCCGCTGATTGCGGGATGCGGAAGCGCCGATACAAAGACCGCCTGCGCGCTGTGCCGCGATGCAGCGGCAAGCGGCGCAGACGCACTGCTCATTATTACGCCTTACTGCAATAAGGGAACCGCCGCCGGAATTTTAGAACATTACAAACAGGTTGCGGACGCCGCCGCCGGAAAACCGATTATTTTATATAACGTTCCTTCCCGCACCGGCGTGGATCTGACGCTTGAACAATATAAAGCGCTGGCCGCGATTCCCGGCGTCTGCGCAGTTAAGGAAGCTTCGCCGAATTTCACCCGCATTACACGGCTGTGCGCCGAAACCAAGCTTTGCGTATACAGCGGCAACGATGATATGACGCTGCCCATTCTTTCCCTCGGCGGCCGCGGCGTAATTTCCGTACTCTCCAACATTGCGCCTGCGGCAGTCGCAGCGATGACGCGCGCGGCACTTGAAAACGATACTGCATGTGCCATTCATCTTGCGTATAAATACGCGCGCCTGGTTCAGCTTTTATTTGCCGAAACCAATCCGGCGCCTTTAAAATACGCCATGTCCCTGCTGGATTTGTGCAATGAGGAAATGCGCTTACCGCTTGCCAGAATCGAAGAAAACTTAAAAGAACAGATCAAAGCCGAGATGATTTTACTGGATATGATCTGAGCAAAATTTCAACAAAATATGTCCTGCCGAAGTCTCTTTTTTGTAGACTTCGGCATTTTTTTCTCCGTCCCCTGTCATTTTCTGTTTTTTCGTTGACACCGGGAACGCTTTTATATATAATAAAACTGTATCTTTTACTTTGTGAAAGGTGAAGGCGTCATGGAAAAATTGGCAATTCTGGACTGCGGCGGACAGTACACAAAAGTCATTGACCGCAAGGTTCGCGAACTCGGCGTCTGCTCGGATATTTTTCCGATAGGCATTGCCGCCGAAAAGCTCCGCACATACAATGCCATCATTTTGAGCGGCGGTCCCGCGAGCGTTTGGGCATACAGCGCGCCCCGATATGATAAAGCCATTTTTTCTCTGAATATCCCCATACTGGGCATTTGCTACGGTATGCAGCTTATCAACGAACACTTCGGCGGCGAAGTCCTGCCCGAAGTCAAAACTGAATACGGCCCGGTTGAGATTGATATTCTGGCTCCCTGCCCCCTAACGGACGGTCTGGCGCCAAAACAAACGGTGCTGATGAGTCACGGGGACGCAGTAAAGCGCTTGGCAGACGGATTCGAGGCCTTTGCCGCAACCGGAAACGTAGTCGCAGGCATCTATAACGCCGAAAAGCGTATTGTCGGCGTACAATTCCATCCCGAAGTCGATCTTTCAGAGCACGGAACCGAAATGCTGAAAAATTTCCTGCGGCGCATCTGTCGTTTGAAAGAGACTTACGCGCTGGAAGACCGGATTGAAACGTCCATCCGCATGATACAAGAGAGAGTCGGAAACCATAAAATCATTGTATTGGTTTCGGGCGGCGTTGACAGCGCCGTTACAGCCGCGCTCCTTTTGCGCGCACTGCCGCCCGAAAATATCTATGCCATCCATATCGACCACGGTATGATGCGAAAAAATGAAAGCGACCGCATTTGTGAAAATCTGAAGAAGCTGGGGCTCGTTCACATGAAGCGCGTCAATGCCGAAAACGAATTTTTCAACGGCACGGTAGACGACGGCAACGGCAAAATTATTGGCCCGCTTTCTATGACCTCTGATCCGGAGAAAAAACGTGCGATTATCGGTTCCATGTTTATAAAAGTAACCGCAAAAGCTGCGAAAGAATTGGGAATTGATTTTGAACACACCTTTCTTGCGCAAGGCACGCTTCGCCCGGATCTGATCGAAAGCGGCAATCCGGATGTAAGCGGTTATGCAAATAAAATCAAAACGCATCACAATGATGTGGATATGATTCGCTGCGCCCGCAAGCGCGGCATGATTGTAGAAACCAACTGGGACTGGCACAAGGATGAAGTGCGTCAGGTCGCCCGTATGCTTGGTCTGGGAGAGGAAATCGCATCACGGCAGCCGTTTCCAGGGCCGGGGCTTGGCGTTCGTTTGCTTTGCAATGATTCTGCAATTGTTGTTACGACCGAGCAGCGTGACAGCTTAACCGCATTGATTCAACAAATCGGCAAAGGGATTTATACCGCCAAAATCGCACCGATCCGCAGCGTAGGCGTACAGGGAGATAACCGTTCTTATAAAAGTTTTGCTCTGCTTTGCGGCGGCGGAATACACAGCAATTTTGAGGAAGCTTTTGAAATTGCAAAATCAATTCCCAATAACCTGCCTTTCATCAACCGAGTCGCCTATCGTATCGATTCCGACGCGCCGTGTACGACACTACACAGCGGTCCGATGCATGTCTGTCACGAGACGGTCGATCTGCTACGCGAAGCGGATGCGATTGTAACCCATGAACTGATGAATCCGAAAATCGCCCAATGCTTTGCCGTACTGATCCCGATTTCCTCAAATCTTACTCAAAAATATTCTGTCGTAATCCGTATCGTCGTAACCAATGACTATATGACGGCACAGTCCGCTCAGCCGGGCAGACATTTTACGCTTAAAGCGTTAGAAGCTGCAGCAAAAACTATAAAACGTCAGTTCGGCGACCGGATTGACATGGTGCTATACGATATTACCGGCAAACCGCCGGCAACCATCGAGTGGGAATAAATCTATTGCATTTTGCAGGAGAAATTTATATGGAAAACAACAAACGTCCCGAAACAATGGAGCGCATTCAAACACAGGCACAGGCAGACGCATTTATTGCAGAGCAGGTGCAAAACATTCGCAGTCAGGTGGGAACCAAAAAGGTTCTGCTTGCCCTTTCCGGCGGAGTAGATTCGTCAGTCGTAGCCGCGCTTTTAATAAAAGCGATCGGAAAGCAACTGGTTTGTGTTCATGTCAATCACGGGCTACTCAGGAAAGGCGAGCCGGAACAGGTTGTCGATGTATTCCGCAATCAGATGGACGCAAATCTCATTTATGTGGATGCCGTTGACCGCTTTCTTGATAAACTGGCAGGCGTTGCAGAACCGGAAAAGAAACGAAAAATCATCGGTGCGGAGTTCATTCGGGTATTTGAGGAAGAGGCTCGAAAACAAGAAGGGATTCAGTTTTTGGCGCAAGGCACCATTTATCCCGATATTCTTGAAAGCGACGGCGTCAAGGCACATCATAACGTAGGCGGCCTGCCGGAAGATCTTCGGTTTGAGCTTGTGGAGCCTCTCCGCCTGCTGTATAAAGATGAAGTTCGTATCGTAGGCAAAGCGCTAGGGCTGCCCGACGAAATGGTATACCGTCAGCCATTCCCCGGCCCGGGACTGGGCGTGCGCTGTCTGGGCGCTATTACAAGAGAGCGTCTTGAAGCGGTACGTGAATCGGATGCAATTTTACGTGAGGAATTTGCCAAAAACGGCTTGGAGGGAAAAGTATGGCAATATTTTACCGCCATACCCGATTTTAAATCTGTCGGCGTCAAAAATGGCAAGCGCACTTACGCTTACCCCGTCATTATCCGCGCCGTCAATACCAAGGATGCCATGACGGTTACAATCGAAGAGGTTCCGTTTAAACTTCTCTCCCATATCACCGACCGCATCACCCGTGAAGTGGAGGGCGTCAATCGTGTACTCTATGATCTGACGCCGAAACCCTGTGGCACCATCGAGTGGGAATAAGTTTATCACAAGTATAAAAGGCATTGCGATTTGTTTTGCAATGTCTTTTGTATTAATACTGAATTTTTTTAGAAAAAAACAAACAATATCTGAAACCAGACTGCCCGTTTTTTAAGTCCCTGATTCCGGAATAAAAAAACGATTTGTATATAATTTCTGCGCCGCTCAATTGGTATTCCATATTTCTCTCCCTCCCACAAAGCCAAAGGGACAAAACACGTCTGCACTGCCAAATACGTTTCTCTTTTTCCGGCAAAATTCAGCGAATTCGCACCTTGACAAAAAGCGACGCTGGGTGTATAGTATTTTCATAAAGTAAAAAGGTCTTCCAGACTGACGGACAAGTGGATTACCACAGGGGATGGAAGCGCCAGCATATTGCCGACCGTCTGGGCAGCATCGTATTACCGATGCTGCATTTTTGTTTCAAAGAAGCAGCAAAGGAAACGATGATCCACAAATCATCTGCAAAAAACGTGTTTTACAGAATTTCAGAAAGGAATGGCAGAATATGAACAACGCTTGGAATGGGTTTGAACCCGGACAATGGCAGGATGAAATCAACGTTCGCGACTTCATCCAGCGAAACTACACGCCCTATGACGGAGACGAGAGTTTCCTGACGCCGGCAACCGCCCGCACCCAGGAACTGATGCATAAACTCAACAATCTTTTTGCCCTTGAACGAGAGTTCGGCGGCGTACTGGACATCGATACCCAAACCGTCACCTCCCTTTTGAACTACAAGCCCGGATATCTGGACAAAGACAAGGAACTCATTGTCGGGTTGCAGACCGACCGACCGCTCAAAAGAGGCGTCAATCCTTTCGGCGGACTGAAAATGACTCGTGACGCCTGCCGCGCCTACGGATACGAACTTTCCCAAAAAGTGGAGGACGAATTCCAGTACCGCACAACCCACAACGACGGCGTATTCCGTGCCTATAACGAAGAAACGCGCGCCGCCCGCCACTGCGGCTTGATTACCGGCCTGCCGGACGCCTACGGACGCGGACGTATCATCGGCGATTACCGCCGGGTTGCTCTCTATGGCATTGACCGTCTGATTGCGGAAAAGCAAAAGGACAAAACAGAAATCGGTCGTCAAGAGATGAACGTGGAATCCATTCGCCAGTTAGAAGAGCTTTACCAGCAAATCAACTTTCTCGGCAAACTGAAAGACATGGCTGCTATGTACGGCTTTGACATCTCGAAACCGGCCGCCAGTGCAAAAGAAGCCGTTCAGTGGCTTTATTTCGGTTACCTCGGCGCAATCAAAGAACAAAACGGCGCCGCCATGAGTCTCGGACGCACTTCCACATTCTTGGACATCTATTTTGAACGCGACATCCATGCCGGTCTGCTGGATGAATCCGGCGCACAGGAACTGATGGACGATCTGGTGATGAAACTGCGGATGGCGCGCCACCTCCGCACCCCTGAATACAACGAACTGTTCGGCGGCGATCCTATGTGGATCACTGAGAGCATCGGCGGTATGGGCGAGGACGGCCGCCCTCTGGTCACCAAAAATTCTTACCGTATATTGCACACGCTTTACAATCTCGGTTCTTCTCCCGAACCAAACCTCACCGTTCTCTGGTCAACCTCACTGCCTGCACCGTTCAAGCGCTTCTGCGCCAAGGTTTCCTGCGAAACCGACGCGATTCAATATGAAAATGACGACCTGATGCGCCCCCGTTACGGTGATGATTACGCTATTGCCTGCTGTGTTTCCGCCATGCGCGTCGGCAAGGAAATGCAGTTCTTCGGCGCGCGCGCCAATCTGGCAAAACTGCTTCTGATGTCTCTGAACGGCGGACGTGACGAGGTCAAAAATATGCAGGTCGGCCCGGTACATACACCCTATGAAGACGAATATTTGGACTATGACAAAGTTCTGGAACTGATGAACGTCTATCGCCCCTGGCTGGCACGGATGTATGCAAACACCATGAATATCATCCACTATATGCATGACAAATACGCCTATGAAAAAACACAAATGGCGCTGCACGATACCAACGTACACCGCTATATGGCTTTCGGCATCGCCGGTATGAGCGTGCTGGCCGACTCCCTTTCCGCTATAAAATATGCAAAAGTAAAATGTATCCGAAATCCCGAAACCGGCCTCATTACCGACTTTGAGATAGAGGGTGATTATCCGGCTTTCGGAAACGACGACGATCGCGTGGACTCTATCGCCTGCCAACAGGTAGAACTCTTTTATAACGAGCTTCGCAAGAACAAACTCTATCGAAATGCAGAGCACACGCTCTCCATCCTGACGATTACCTCAAACGTAGTCTACGGCAAAAAAACCGGCTCCACACCTGACGGGCGCAAAGCGGGCGAACCATTCGCTCCGGGGGCAAACCCCATGCACGGACGCGAAAAAAACGGCGCGCTGGCTGCGCTGAATTCGGTAGCTAAGCTCTCCTATGACATCTGCCGCGACGGTATTTCAAACACCTTTTCCATCCTGCCGCAGGCGCTCGGTAAAACCGATGAAGAGCGCTATGCTAACCTCACTGCCCTGCTGGACGGCTATTTTGTTCAAATGGCGCACCATCTGAACGTCAACGTATTGAACCCAGAAACTCTGATCGAAGCTTACAATGACCCTGAGAAATACCCAAATCTGACGATTCGCGTTTCCGGCTATGCAGTCAACTTCCACAAACTGACTCGTGAACAGCAGCGTGAAGTTATCTCCCGCACTTTCCACGCGCATGTATAGCCAATGGAAATATTGACAAAACCGGTCGTTGGCCGGATTCATTCCTTTCAGTCTCTTGGCGCGGTCGATGGACCGGGGCTCCGTTTTGTGATTTTCATGCAGGGATGTTCCCTGCGCTGTCTCTACTGTCACAATCCCGATACTTGGAATTTTTCCGGCGGCACGGAATATACACCGGATGCGATCGTGCGCAAGGTTCTGCGTTTTCGTCCATATTTTGGGGAAAAGGGCGGCGTGACCGTCACCGGCGGCGAACCCCTTGCCCAACCGGAATTTACGGCGGAACTGTTCCGCCTGCTGCAATGCAAGGGGATTCACACTGCACTTGACACCGCCGGCGTCGGCAATTTTCAAAAAACAGAAAAAGTGCTCCGCTATACTGACCTGGTTTTGGCGGACGTAAAATTTCTTTCCGAAACGGAATACCGGAAAAACTGCGGCGGAAGCTTCGAGGCGGTCATGGCTTTTCTCGAACAAGTGAAAAAACAAAAAATTCCGCTTTGGATCCGGCATGTCGTCGTTCCCAATCTGACGGACGATGAAGAACACATCCGAAAGCTCTCCACTTTTGCAAAAGCATATCCCAACCTGCAAAAAATCGAATTGCTCCCATTCCGCAAGCTCTGTCTTGAAAAATATCAGGCAATGGGTATTCCGTTTCCGCTGATCGATACGCCGGAAATGTCCGAAACAACGATTGAAAAGCTCCGTCAATTTTTATAATCCATCAACGTGTGCCGCACGGCACACGTTTTTTGTTTCGGCTTTTCCTCTAAAACCATATCGGAATAAAATCGCAATCTTTAAATAAAAAGGAGCAAAAGAAACGCAATTACAACATTAGCCTTGAAAAAACGGCAATTCTATGCTATATTATAGATATTCAAACGGCAATATTCTACAAAGAATCTGTAAGATTAAACTAAATCCATTTTCAAACAACATTTCAGATTTAGCGGCAGACAAGTCCTTTAAAGTTCGGCTATCGGAGGTGCTGACATGGTTTCTTTGGGCAATAGCTGGGATACGCTTCTTGCAGACGAATTCTCAAAAGAATACTATCTGCGGATACGTGCGTTTCTGAAAAATGAATATCAAAATCCGAATTATCCCGTATATCCGGATATGTACGACATTTTCAACGCCCTGAAAATTACCGATTACAATGCGGTCAAGGCCGTAATATTAGGGCAGT
>CATYXQ010000066.1 GCA_958414825.1 uncultured Eubacteriales bacterium
CTTCCTGCGTATACGCCGCAAATTTTTTCTGCGCAGCGCGAACCCGTGCAAGCGCGGCTTCCAGCTTCTCCACACTGTCTACAATTTGATATTCTTTGTTTTCCATCTGCGTATCTCCTATTCTATATCCCAAAACCAAACAGTATGTCCGCACGGTTTCGGGTCGAGGGCTCAGGAAATTAAAGCGCTACGCCATACAAACCGACAAAAAGCCAACCCAAACCCTTTCCAAACTACGTTAAAATTTTAACATATCATTCTTACTTTGTAAAATGCAAATCTGATATAGCGGTATTCCCCGCCGGCATGACCTCCGCAACAGAAGCCGATTCCGCCTCAAATACGGCGTCGCGCTGCGCGAGAACTTCCTTCATGAACAGACAGTCAAGCTCTGAAAGCCGATATTCCTGCCGGTAAATCAGCACATCCTTATATTCCCTGCGCTTATTTTCGCATGTACGCTGAACAAGTCCATAATCCGCAAGGATATGCGGAGGAATCGGCGACACCCACATAAACGCATCCGGAAGCGTGCGAAGCAGTTCAAATTGGCTTGCACGCTCAAATACATAAATCCGTTTATCCACATTATCTGAGAATTCCGCTTTTTTCACATTGCTGGTCGGCAGAGACGGCACATACGGATCTCCGTGTGTAATTTCAACAAGACCGGTTAAATCCCGCGGCAGTATTTCAGCCTTGTTTGCCAGTGAAGACGCCGAAGACACCAGCAGATGATAAGTGAAATTTGTAATCGTTTCCGATACCAGTCCTTTATCCGCAAAATGCTGGGCAAAATACTGCTCAAACGCAATCTGATACCGAACAATCCCTAAGTTGTAATCTCCGTTTTCCACATTGCGGATGGAACGCATGGAATTGGTTTCCTTATAGAAAATCTCAGCTGGGTGATTACGGTTGATATGTTCGGCAAACGCCGAAAAAGCAGTGGAAATATAGCTCGCACGCGGCACACAGACAGAAAAACGCTGTTTTTGATTCCGCCCCTCTCGGTAAAGCGCCTCCACCTCGTCAACCTGACTCAGAATACGGCGTGCATACTGCAAAAATTCTTCGCCCGCTTCCGTAACGGAAATGCCTTTTGTGCTTCGCTCGAAGATCACGATGTCAAGCGACTCTTCCAATTCGCGGATAGCACGGCTCAGGTTCGGCTGCCCCATAAACAGGTTCTCGGCCGCTTTGCTGATCGATTTGGTTTTCGACACCTCAACCGCATACTTCAAATGTAACAGATTCACTCGCCCACACTCCTCGCCCGTTTGCTTTATTGTACCATATTGATTCCTTTTTATCAACCGCTTCATCGTAAATATGGGAAAAAACAGCAAAGTTATTTACAATCACGCGCTTGACAAAGCAGGGGAACATATCACCAGACATGTTCCCCCAAACATTTTAAACATTCGCATATCGGTCAACTCGGCGAATCAGCCGTACAAGCGGCAAAATCAGCGCCGACGCAGCCAAATTGCCAAGCGCATGCATAGCATCCCACGGCAGCCCGGCGACAATCCATGTAATCGTCTTTTCAAAACTCAGATTGTACATCAAAGCCTGCCACGGCGCGTACAGTGTACCGAATGCAAGTCCGAACAGCGCGCAAACCACTGAATAGAGAATGGCGGCGCGCACATCCGAAAGGCGCTGCGGCAGCATAAGCGTGACCAGCCAGTACAACGGAAATATATAGTAATACGGCACAATCCATGTAAAACCGCCGGTTACAACCGTATCCAGAACAAGATAAACCAAAATCGGGAAAATGGCTTTTTTCCGATATACAATCGTATATACCATGATAAGCATCGTCAGCGGATGGACATTCGGAATCCATTCCATCAGCTTTTTTCCGGCAAACATCAGCGCGCCAAGCATGGCAAATACCGCAATGTTATGAACCGTACACCGGCCTTTTTTGGTCATTTTTCTACGCGAAACTCAACCGACGAAACCGCATCGGTTTTTACACTGTCAACGCCGACCATGGACATTTCCCCGTCAACATACAGCGCCCAATAAGTCCCGTCTTTTTCATAATCGGCCTCAACGCCGCACACGCTTTTCACAAACAAACCAAACTCGCTCTCCTCACCGGCAAGCAAATTCAATTCAAGCAATGCTTTACCGACCGTTTCGGCGTCTGTAGAAACGCGATAAACCTTGCTTGTCCCGTCCGCGAAAACAGCCTTAAAGTCAAAACTGTACGCCCCGTCGCCAACTGCTTCCGACACCGGAGCCGAAGTACTCGCAGCGCCCAAATCCTCACCGGAAGTACTGCCCGGTACATCTTTCCCGCATCCCATAAACACCGCCGCCACGATCAGTGTCAGGAGCAGAAGCGAAATAATTTTGCTAAGGAAAAAATTCTTTTTCATCATTGCACACTCCAATTGTTATTTTTTCGCCGCGGTTTTCCATTTTATAGGCGCTCGCTTAAAAACCGCGTTTGGCGTCAAGTATTCCGACTCATTCCGCTGCAATACGCCTTCTCAGCCGTTTCCGGCCAATGACTGCTTTTCGCAGAGCGCGCGTGGCGTGCGGCTCGTTTGCAGCATAGAAATTCACGGCGGCGTGCCCGTTCGGGATTCTCACCCGATTCCTCTCCACCGGCTTTTTCAAGTATAGCACAGGAATACGGCATATTCAAGAATAATTTTACAAAGGTTCCGATAACAAAGAAAGGAAAGGATAATTTCCTAAAAGTAAACTTGAAACAACCTCTATTTCCCGGGAAATTCAGGGATACAGAAGCCTCCCGCCAATCATGCTAAAATTTGTGCCGTCCTTTTTATAATAGAGAAAGAATGTACGACACTTTATGAAATTTTATAAAATAAGGGGCGGCAAAACAGGGTGCGCCGATTGACAGAAACGCTTAATTCATGATAAGATTATAATATATAAAAAATAGCTTGCTGTTTTGAGGAGAAAAAATAATGGCTAACATACGCTCTGTTGAACCGAACATCGCCGACTTGGCAAACGGCTGGCTAAAATCATACAAATTAGATTACAAATTAGAACAGGAATCATTAAATACAGAAATTGATACCGCTCTGAACGACTACTATTCAAAAAACGGCGGCGCTGGCGGGAACAGGCCTGACGCCAAGCTTTTATTGCAAGATTCAAACTTGAATAAGTATCCTGTTTTGATTGAATATAAAGGTTATAAAGATAAGCTTGTAAAACTTGATGGAGACGGAAAGGTAGCAAACAGAACCGCAAAAAATCAACCTGATTTTAAAAACATAAATGCTTACGCCGTAAACGGTGCCGTTCACTATGCAAATGCGCTTTTGCATTACACAAGCTATACGGATATAATCGCCATCGGCATGACCGGTTTTAAAAATGACAACGGCGCTATCGAACACGAAATCGGCGTATATTACGTTTCTAAAAGCAATTTCGGTATCGGACAAAAAGTAGATGATTATACCGATTTTTCTTTTCTTAAAAAGGAAAACTTCGATAATTTTATTAAAAAAGTAAAAGCTCTGCAACTAACGCAGAGCGAAATTGAAAAATTAAAAGAGCGGCGTGAACAGGAGATTAACGCGAGTCTCGTCAAACTCAATAACGATATTTATCAAAATGAAAAAGGACTGGGAGAAAGCGACCGCGTCTATCTTGTTGCGGCTTCCATCATTGCTACTTTGGGCGTGCCGGATAAGATTGCTTCACTTGAAAAATCAGAACTGAAATCTTCAACAGAAGAAGGAAACCGAGACGGCGATATTATCTTACGCAAAATCAAAGCGTTTCTGAATGAAAAGAATTTGCCGCAGGAAAAGCGTGAATTGATTATCAGAACCTTGCAAAACACGCTTACCACCGATAATATTAACAAAGTCGAAAACGGCGAAAGCCAGCTAAAGCGCGTATTTACAAAGATAGTTGACGATTTGGGCATTTACTATAAAATCGGACTGACAACCGATTTTACAGGCAAACTCTTTAATGAAATGTATAGCTGGCTCGGATTTTCACAGGACAAGCTGAACGACGTCGTTTTGACGCCGTCTTATGTGGCGACATTGCTTGTTAAACTTGCCAGAGTAAATCAAAACTCTTATGTTTGGGATTTTGCAACCGGCTCTGCCGGCTTGCTTGTTGCGGCAATGAATGAAATGCTGATTGACGCGAAAGCAAACATCAAATCACCCGATGAATTGGCGCACAAATCCGCTGAAATCAAAGCCAATCAGTTACTTGGGCTTGAAATTTTATCGAGCGTTTATATGCTCGCCATTCTCAACATGATTTTGATGGGCGACGGAAGCTCAAATATTTTAAATAAAGACTCGTTAAAAGATTTTAACGGAAATTACGGCTTCGGCAAAGCAAACGAGAAATTCCCTGCCGACGCTTTTGTACTGAATCCGCCTTATTCAGCGCCGGGCAACGGTATGATATTCGTTGAAAAAGCGCTTTCAATGATGAATAAAGGCTATGCCGCAATTATCATTCAAAATTCGGCAGGCAGCGGAAAAGCTGTGGAATATAACAAAAAAATTTTAAAACGCAACACCCTTTTGGCGAGTATCAAAATGCCTATTGATTTGTTTGTGGGAAAATCAAGCGTTCAGACAAATGTTTATGTGTTCCGTGTAGGCGAAGCGCACCAAAAAGACGATGTCGTAAAATTCATTGATTTTTCAAATGACGGATACACAAGAACAAACCGCAAAAAAGCAAGCAACAATCTAAAAGATACCGACCGTGCAAAAGAGCGTTATCAGGAAATCGTTGACCTTGTGCGCTTTGGTAAGGGCAAGCTGAATATTTTTACGGAAAAAGAATATTACGAAGGGCATATCGACCCCGAAAACGGCGCTGATTGGAATCAGTCTGCACCGATTGACACAAAGCCGACTTTGGAAGATTTTAAAAAGACGGTCAGCGATTATCTTGCTTGGGAAGTATCAAATTTACTTAAAAATCAAAGTACGGAGGACGATCGCCTGGGAAAATAAACGCCTCACTTAACGAAAAGTTAAGCAAGGTTAAGTGGGGCGAATATACGCTTGGCGATTTGTTTACTAAAGTCAAAACAGCCGTATTAAAATATAAAACTGGTGATTTGCCAAGTTCGCCTTGTGGCGAATGCATATTACCAGCATTAACTGCAGGTATTCAAAACCAGGGCTTGAATAATTATGTGCCTCGAAAGAACGCTACTATATTAAAAAATGTTATTTCTATTTCTGCAAATGGCGCTAATACCGGAGCAACGTTTTATCAGAATAAAGAGTTTACAGTCCTGCAAGATTCTTATGCAATAAAATGGATATACTCGCCAATTATCCCTACTGATAATCAGTATTTATTTTTAGTAAGTGCAATATCAAAAACCATTTACGGGAATTACGAATGGACGAATAAAGCAGGTTGGGAGCGAATCAAAACCGAAAATATTAGACTTCCAGTCAATGAAAAAGGCAAAATCGACTTTGATTTTATGGAATCCTTTATAGCGGAACTGGAAGCAGAGCGAACTGCGGAACGATCCGCTTACTTAAAAGTAAGCGGGCTGGATAATTACGAATTATCCAGTAAAGAAGAACAAGCGATAGAAAATTATAAATCAGTTGTATGGGATTCCTATAATCTTGAAAACCTGTTCGGAAAATCAACGCGCGGAAAACGTCTGAAAGGAGCAGACCGCATAGCCGGAAAACTGCCTTTTGTAACGGCAGGCGAAGCAGATGAAGGTGTGTCCGCATACATAAGTAACAATGTTGAAGTTTTTGAAAAGAATACAACCACAATAGATATGTTTGGTTCTGCGAAATACCGTAATTATCAATACGGAGCCGACGACCACGTGGCGGTAGTACACACCGAAAAACTTCCGATGAAAGCTGCTCTCTTTGTAACATCAGCGATCCACAAAGCCGCTCATACCGGAAAATTCGATTACGGACATAATTTTTATGCTAAAGATGCCGATGCGCTTGACATTATGCTGCCGACAAAAGACCGCGCCCCCGACTATCGTTTTATGGAAGCACTGATATCCGCAATTCAAAAACTTGTTATCAAAGATGTTGTACAGTATGCAGACAGAAAAATCGAAGCAACAAAAACGGTTGTCCCTAAAGAATCTGTTTCTGAATGAGGGGACACGCCGTATTTTTGGGAAATATAAAATGCCTCAGAATCTTCTGAGGCATTTTATATTCATAGAAAATTATTCGGTCACAAAATTGTCAAAATATCCCTGAACCAGGATAATAGGCGTTCCCTTATCGCCGGAACCGGAGGTCAAATCACAAAGAGAGCCGATAAGATCCGTGAGTTGTCTCGGCGTAGTGCCCTGAGACGCCATATTGCCAACGAGATTGCTCTGCTTTGTTTTAATGCTGTTGGAAATCGCTTCCTTCAGTTTTGCACCGCTTAATGCAGCAAAATCATTATCGGCGAGATATTTCAGTTTCAGTTCGTTCGGCGTACCAATCAGGCCATCGGTAAACGCCGGAGAAACTACCGGATCCGCAAGCTCCCAAATTTTCCCCTGGGGATCTTTGAAAGCGCCGTCCCCATATACCATCACTTCAATGTGCTTTCCTGTCTTTTCAAGGAAAGACGCCTGAATCGCTTCGACAAGAGCTTTACATTCCTTGGGGAAAAGCTTGATCGTGTTTTCGGTAGCCTTATTGGAACCCAGAACGCCGTACTGCGCATTATAACCGCTTCCATTTACAGGAGCGGTCATAATATCGTCAAGTCCGCAGACAATTTTCGCCCCCGCCGCTTTCAGAATTCGTTTTGTACGCGCTCTTGTATGAATATCGCAGGTAATCACGCAGTCTGTATAGTTCAAAACCGTCTTTGCCTGATTTGCAAATACAATTTCTACGTCAGCGCCCGTTTCACGGATAATGTTTTCATAATAAGCTACGTAGTCCACGCCGGTGAACTCATGTTTGTTTTCGCCGAAAAGCTCGCGGTATTTTTCTAAAGACAATACGTCCGAATAAGGATTGACGCCCGCTTCATCCAACTGATCGTAGGTCAACAGCGCATTGCCCACCTCATCGCTCGGATAGCTCAGCATCAAAACTACTTTCTTACATCCCATAGCGATGCCTTTCAGGATGATTGCAAAGCGATTGCGGGAGAGAATCGGGAAAATAACGCCCACGGTTCCCCCACCCGTCTTTGCCTTTACATCGGCGGCAATGTCCTCAACAGAGGCATAGTTGCCCTGCGCGCGTGCGACAATAGATTCCGTAATGCCGACGACGTCGCGGTTTTTAAGTTTAAAGTTTTCGCACGCTGCGGCTTCCATAACACTGTTTACTACGATTTCAACAAGGTCGTCCCCCTTACGGATAATCGGACAGCGTATTCCCCGTGAAACAGTACCAATTTTTCTTTCCATATATTTTTCTACCTCTTTTGAATCGAAATACCCTACACCGATTACTATAGCACAAGTTCAACAGGAAATCAATTTTTTTACAAAATTCTATAAATAAAAATTGCCGGGAAAGCACATCAGCACCCTTTCCCGGCAATTTTTATACTTGATCTTTACTTAAACTTGCGTTTCAGCCGAAATATCTCTTCAAAAGACCTTCAAACGCTTTTCCATGGCGAGCTTCATCGCGAGCCATCTCATGAACCGTATCATGAATGGCGTCAAGACCGAGTTCTTTTGCGCGTTTTGCAAGATCGGTTTTACCCGCCGTAGCGCCGTTTTCCGCTTCCACACGCATCTCCAGATTCTTTTTTGTAGAATCGGTTACAACCTCGCCGAGCAATTCGGCAAATTTTGCAGCATGTTCTGCTTCTTCATACGCCGCTTTTTCCCAGTAAAGCCCGATTTCAGGATACCCCTCACGATGAGCGACTCTGGCCATAGCAAGATACATACCGACTTCCATGCACTCACCGTTGAAATTTGCGCGAAGATCCTCGATAATATCCTCTCTTACGCCTTTCGCCACTCCGACGACATGCTCGGCTGCCCAGGACATTTCACCTTTTTGCTCCGTAAATTTGCTGGCAGGCGCTTTGCACTGCGGGCAAAAATCCGGCGCGGAATCGCCCTCATGAACATAACCACATACGCTACATACAAATTTTGCCATTGTACTATCCTCCAAAGTTAATATTAATTCCTGTTCTTGATAAATTTATTATAATCCAACGTAATTTGTTTGTCAACCCTTTTTTATAAAAAACAATTCTTTTTATTTGTATAAAATTTCAAAAAGGTGTGTAAATTTATAAAAGTTGCGCCGTACAAAATGCGATTTTCCAAGCGAAAGCGCTTTGCTTTCCAACTCTGCAAAAATCGTGAAATTTCAATATATACTGCATAATTTCACTTTTGTTACAAACACTAACAAAGCAAACAGCAAAATAACAGATCAAGGAGAAAACTATGAAAGCCACCGGTATTGTAAGAAGAATCGACGATCTTGGCAGAGTAGTCATTCCAAAAGAGATACGGCGCACGATGCGAATCCGCGAAGGAGACCCGCTGGAAATATACACGGACAGAGAGGGCGAAGTTATATTTAAAAAATATTCGCCTATCGGAGAATTAATGGCCTTTGCCGCCCAATATGCCGATACACTGAATAAAACCAGCGGAATGTCCGTTGTCATCTCCGACCGGGATGTAATCATCGCCTGCTCAGGCGTATCCAAAAAAGAATACACAGAGAAAAAACTCTCCAGTGAAATCGAAGATATTATCGAAAGCCGCGCGCTTTATGTCAACAGCGGCGAGAGCACACGCTTGCCTGTAATTGAAGACGGCGGAAGTCATTATGTCAGCTGCGCCATGCCCATTATCAGCGAGGGAGATATTGTCGGCTGTGTCGCCTCTATCGTTTCAAACGAGATCCAAAGCAGCGCAGTGCTCGGTCGTGACGTTGAGGTCAAATTGATTCAAACAGCGGCGTCTTTCCTCGGAAAGCAGCTTGAAGCCTAAAGTCACAACCACCGGCTAAGCCGGAGGCTTGAATAAGCCCTAGAAGGGCATTT
>CATYXQ010000067.1 GCA_958414825.1 uncultured Eubacteriales bacterium
AAGCCGCATTCAAAATAAAATTTATATCTTAGTCAGAGCCATCGGTAAATCGGTTGATTGCACACCTGAAAGGTACAACTACAGACAAAAAAGCCAAAGAGGCACAGAAGGATTAAAATCTCAGACAGCCGCTCACATGCGGCTGTCTTTTTTATATACAATACAAAAACGCAAAGCCCAATACTTTGCGTTTTTCACGGAAAAACTATATCTTCGTCTTTTTCTGAACATCTCCATGGCAGGCTTTACAGTTTCCGCAGCAGCCGCAGCATTTTCCACGACGTAAATCCCGAAATACAGAACGAACCGCAAATACAAGCGCCGCAGCAATGCCCGCAAGCAAAACACAATCCAATACAGTCATATAAAAAATCCTCCGATCCTATATATGGCAAACGCACAAATCCATGCGACAAAGCACTGCATCACAATTACGCCGAACATCTGCCGCGTGGAACCGAGTTCGCGGCGAATGGTGGCAACTGCCGCCACGCAAGGCGTATACAATAAAGTAAAGAGCAAAAAACTAACCGCGGAAAGAGGAGAAAATAAAGCCGCAAGCGCACTGGGCAGCGCCTCCGTCCCCACGCCGAGTAAAACGCTGAGCGTACTCACAACCGCCTCTTTGGCTGTAAATCCGGTCAAAAGTGCGGTTGCCGCACGCCAGTCACCAAAGCCGAGCGGAGCAAAAATCGGCGCAATTCCCTTTCCGACCAACGCGAGCAAGCTGTCCGCACTGTCCGAAACAACATTCAGACGCGTATCAAACGTCTGTAAAAACCATATGACAACCGTTGCGACAAATATAACCGAAAAAGCACGCTGCAAAAAATCTTTTGCCTTATCCCACATCAGAAGGCCGACACTCTTGGCAGAGGGCAGGCGGTAATTCGGCAGTTCCATAATAAACGGAACGGGTTTGCCGCGAAAAGCAGTGCCTTTCAATAAAAGGGCAATCAAAATACCGAGCAAAATTCCGGATGCATACAAACCAATCATGACAAACGCGCTGTACTTTTCAAAGAAAGCCGCACAAAACACCGTATAAATCGGAATTTTGGCCGAACAACTCATAAAAGGCGTAAGCATAACCGTCATACGCCGATCTCGCTCCGAAGAAAGCGTGCGCGTCGCCATAATAGCCGGTACGCTGCAACCGAATCCGATCAGCATAGGTACAATACTCCGTCCGGAAAGTCCGATTTTACGCAAAAGTTTGTCCATAACAAAAGCGACGCGCGCCATGTAACCGGTATCCTCTAAAATAGAAAGAAAGAAGAAAAGCACCACAATCAGCGGCAAAAAGCTGAGTACACTGCCGACTCCGGCAAAAATACCGTCAATAATCAAACTATGTACCACCGGGTTAATGCCGTAAGAAGTCAGCGCGCGGTCACAAATCAATGTCAGCGCATCAATACCGGCCGCCATCAAATCCGATAAAAAACTGCCGAACACATTAAAGGTAAGCCAGAAAACCGCAAACATAACCAACATAAAAAACGGAAGCGCGACATATCGGTTTGTTAGGATCTCGTCGATCTTCATACTGCGCCGATGTTCTTTGCTCTCTTGACACTTCACAACGGCATCAGCACAGGCTTGTTCGATAAATGTGTACCGCATCTCCGCTAAAGCAGCGTTCCGATCTAAAGCCGTATCATGCTCCATTTCAATCACGCTGTGTTCGATCATTTCGATTTCATTCTGACTCAGTTTCAGTCTTTGTGCAAAATCATGATCTTCTTCGATCAGCTTTGTAGCGCAAAAACGCGCAGAAACCCCTGCTATCGCCGCATGATCCTCAATCAGATGCGAAACGGCATGAATACAGCGATGTACCGGACCCTCTTTGCAAAAATCCGCCACGGCGGGTAATTGCTTTTTCTCCGCAACCCGCAACACGGTACCAACCAGTTCTGAAACGCCCTCGTTTTTCGCCGCGCTAATCGGCACCACAGGTACGCCAAGCGCATCAGCCAGTTTTTTTATATCAATAGTCCCGCCATTCCCCCGCACCTCGTCCATCATGTTCAACGCGATTACCGTTGGAATTCTGAGTTCCAAAAGTTGCAGCGTCAAATACAGATTACGTTCAATATTTGTAGCGTCTATTATATTAATGATTCCATCGGGATGTTGCGTCAAAACAAAATCCCGCGTTACAATTTCCTCATTCGTATACGGCCGCATCGAATAAATGCCCGGCAAATCAACCACCGAACAATTTGAAGTTTCCCTCAATTGCCCCACCTTTGAATCTACCGTCACGCCCGGAAAATTTCCGACATGTTGATTTGCACCCGTCAAAGCGTTAAACAAAGTCGTTTTTCCGCAGTTCTGATTGCCGACCAATGCAAATATCATTTTTCATCCTCCGCAGGCTGAATTTCAATCCGCGCAGCATCCTCACGCCGGAGCGTAAGCTCATACCCCCGCAGTAAAATTTGTATCGGATCGCCGAGCGGCGCTACTTTCTGCAGCTTTACGCGAGTACGCGGAATCAACCCCATATCCAACAGACGCAGCCGAAGAGCCCCCTCGCCCCCCACTGTAAGAATATCTCCGCTCTCCCCTATTTTCAGATCATTTAACGTCATATTTCCCCCCAAAAATCAAAAAACAACCTTTAAATTTTCTGTTCGTATGGTACCACGGCAAAGTCATTCTGTCAACCGTTCCTAAAAAGAAAACCGTGAAGTTCTGACATTTGCTTTATACAAAACATCAGAAAATAAAATATTCAGCACAAATCCATCTGAAGCGCTTCCACACGCCGTAAAAACAAGTAGCAACGATTCATACAACCTACGTCTACGCCAAAACTCTAATGTTTTTTACGGTTTCCTCCGTTTGGATCTAAAGTATCCCCTGGTATATCGTCCCATAAATACCCAGGCTTAAAAATAGAATAGGCAATCTCCACGGACTCCATAAAAGGCGGATTTTCTTCCGAAAATCTGCCGACAGCGCCTTTCAGGTATTCTTCAACGGTATCACAGCATACCCATCGTCTATCCAAACGTTCCGCTGCCTCACCGGTAACACAACTGCCGCCGAACGGATCAATAACAAGATCGTTTTTATCCGTACACATTCTGATAAAATACTCAGGCAGCGTACCGGGAAATCTAGCCGGATGGGGGGTTAGCCTATGCTCAGTGCAAAAATTCAAATAGCGGGAATTGGATTCCGTATTCGGAAGCGCCAGCAAATTCGGCGGAATGCTGCCTTTGTGCGGCGTCATAAAATTGCCGCTGATATTATGGCCGCTCGGCCTCATCTTGGCCTTATAACCCGTCGTCAAAAGATTGGTCATGCTTTTGCTGTACGGCTGAAGCACTCTCTGATTTGAGGCCTTCGGATAGGGCGTCTTGGATAACCACCACACCGGTTCAACTGAATCTTTTACCCGAATTTTCCGAATCGTACACCACTCAGCGGGATTCGGCAATTTGCTCGGATTCCAAAAATACAATTCCTGCGCCAAATGAAATCCGTACTCCTCGCAAAGCATAATCAATATTTTAAAATGGTAAAGACTTCGCGTCGGTTCCCCCTTGTTCCAGGAGCCTCCGATATTCAGCACAAAGCTCCCGTTGTCGGCAAGCACCCGATAAAATTCCTTTGCAAAAGGACGGAACCAATCCAAATATGCATCGCTGTCCTCATTTCCGTACTGTTTCTTTTTAATCAACGCATACGGAGGCGAAGTAACGATCAGATTAACCGACCGATCATCTACATTCTTTAAATAGTCAAGGCAATCACCCAAATAGATTTTTCCCCTGGCGGTTTCAAAATAAGTTTCCACCGTTTTGCCTCCTCATAAATCCAGCCTTTTTAACTGCATGGCTTTTCTCGTCTCATCCTCAAAAATATCAATAACAGAAACCGGATCGGCAGCGATTCGGTCAATATCGGATTTCTCCAAAAATAAGATGCTGAGATTTGTATTACGCATCATATGATTTGCATATTTCTTTGCCTCGGAAGAAACGCTTCCCGTGGTAATCATCACAATGATATTGGAATACAGCATCTGTGAAAGGCCAACTTCTCTTGCGACATGTTCGAGTGCAACACGAGCTGTATTTTTACATTGAATCTGCCAGCGCAGATAAGCGGGACGCAGGCTCTGAAACAACAAATCCACCTCGCTGCCGCCGGTCGTCTCCGTTCTGGCTCTCGTTGCGATATATTCCAATCCCAGAATCCGTAGAATTTTAAACGCCAACGCTTCCAATGCCAAACCGGCTATATAAGTATTTGAGGAGTCGATATCCGTTAAAATATCCGGAATATTTTTAGTTAAGAGTTCGATCAGTTTGGGATCTGTCTGCCCCTCCAACTGGCTGATAAGCGGCTGCAAGAGTTCGATTTTAGCCTTTTCGGTCGGCCGACAGTAATGCGATTTTGCGCCTCGGCCGACCGTAGCTTTCTCTGTTTCAATATATCCTGCATCTTCAAGCGGCGCCAAGACACTTTTAGGGAGCGTCTTTTCCGGATAAGAAACTCCATAGGCCGTACCGGCCAGACGAGCCACGCGGCTGGATATTTGAAATTCACTCTTTCCGGTGTTCAAGAGCGCAAGCAAAAAATATCGCTGAGCTTTGGTCAGCCCCCGGAGCGTTTCCATTCTATCCTCATCGCCCAATATTTCCCGAACCCGGTCATTATGAATGTTCCATTTGGAAGAAAACACCCCCGCTTGTTCCAGCCACAGCCGCATAATGCTCGGATGCTTTCCCGCTGACGGATAGGTAATTCCCCGTATTTCAAGTTCCGGCTTTAAGGTTTCAAGCGTAACCTTTTGAAGCGCTGTCTGCATATCCCGAATACACTGAACAAAAGCCATACCGCTTAGGTTCAGCAAAATATGCCTTGCAAAGGTCTCATACATTTTCTCTTTCTGCATCCTTTGCATATATAATTCCGTCCCTAAAGGCGTAAAATTACAAGCTTCATCAAGGATTCCGTAGTTTTTTAAACCAAGCCGACAATTCATAGCCAATTTTTGCCGGTTTTTCTCATTACCGTGTCCATGCGTCAAGAAAAAACGGTTTAGAATTGCGGCTTCCACAGCGTCCCGATTTCCCTCGTTATCCTTACAGATTTCCAGAGCGATGGCAAGATCAATTTGACTTGGACTGAATTCAGAGCCAAAAGGTAATTCAATCATTTAAGCGCCCCCTATAATTAAGCTGTAAAGGTCACAGCTTAATTATACAAACCAACACGACTTATGTCAACTCTTGTTTTTATTGTTTCGCCGATACAAAGTTATGGCCACCTGCAAAGTCGGCAGTCTATCCCGAAAAGCTTTTCTATCCAAATAAAAAAAGCGCTTGCAGAATACAAGCGCTTTCTCATTAGACAATTTATTTCTGCTGTTTTTTCTTTGAAAAGACAATAACGACTATCACAACAGCCACGACACACACAGCCGCAACAATAATACCAATCATCATACCGTTGTTCGTACCGGTTGCGTCATCCGACGGAGCGGTTGATTCGGATGTTTTTGACGATGCATCTGCAGATGTTTCGGTTTTGGCGGTTGTTGCAGCCGGCTTTGATGTATCCGGCGCAGACGCCTCAGTTGTAACCGGTTTGGAAGTTGTCGAAGAGGACGTGGCAGGAGCAGAAGTGACCAGCGCTTCCGTTACAGCGGGCACGGACGTAACGACCGGATCGGCCGCCTCTCCGTTCTCACCTAACACAACGTCAAAATTTCCTGCAATCTCACTGTATTTTTCTGTCTTTTGCACGGCGTCCGACGCTTTCAATACCGTTTTATCCGTGACCATAAAGAATTTCCCCGGCGTATACGAACACGTCCATTCAAATACGTCGATCGTACCGGATTTCCATGTAAGTTCAAAGGAGTTTTCCACCGTATCCTGCGTGCAACCGTAGAAATTTCGTACATTCGCCTCGCCCGACAACTCAACTTTTACGTCTCCGACAATGACACCGTCCGGATAAGCTGCAGAGCCATGCAGAACCGAAACATCCGCATTGCCGCCGATTTTGATATGCGCCGTTCCCGTATAGGTACCTAAAATCTGTCTGGAAAATGGCACAATGTACAGCTTGCTGCCAGAAAGCACGGTAATATTCGTATCCTTATCGCTTTCAAACGGAGGATCATCCTGACCATTTTGATATCCGCCCAAAATCGCAAAAGCTTTCGCAATTGAGCCTCCGGTAAATTTGCTGTCATCTCCGGTCATCGTAACGCCCTCGCCAACCGTTACCGGATAATGCTGCCCGACAACCAACAGATTGGTACTGAGCGCCTGAAAATCCATGTTTTCAAAGCGAGTATCCCCGAAGCATACAAATCTACAGGCAGCAAACTGATAAACAGCGCCTGAATTTCTGTAATCGGTGCCGTCATGAACCGAGGTAAACGTCACGCTTCCCGTATAATCCAAACCATACGAAAAAGACAATTCCTGCGTAAATGTTCCGCAAAGAACGATGGTGCAGTCTTTGGAAAGATCCAACATATCATATGCCTTGTTCAATGTTCCGACCGCTTTATCAGGAGAAGAACCGTCTCCGGTTCCGCCATCCTGCAAATATACAACCGTCGTGCCCTCCGCTGCAAAAGCGGTCATAAAAGACAGCGATGCAACAACGGCCAATGCAAACAGCATTCCCAATAGGTATGCGAGTCTTTTTTTCATAATTCAATCTCACTTTCCGCCCAAAGGCAATTGTTTTCAAAAGGTAAGCCAAATCATATTTTTAAGCCGTTTAAGGCAAAAATATCGAAAACAGAACCATTCCAAGCATTATTTGGAAACGGCCTCCAGTTCGTCTGCTGTAAATACGCCTGCCGCAATCAAATGATCTGTGACACGCTGACCGTCTTTCGCCGCGGCAAACAGCGAATTCCAGCAAATTCTGAATGCGTCGCCACGCAAGAACGCCTCTCCCCCCGTGTCGTTTGATATCATTCCGATGCTTTTAGACAAAGCAAAAGGATTGTCCCAAACAAAATCACCGGCTGAATCGCTGTATCCAATTGCACGAAGCATAAATGTGAGAAACTGCGCTTCACTGACGATACCGTCCGGATCATAAGAAACATCTGAACGTCCTTGGGTAATCCCCTTTTCATAGGCATAACCGACGTAATTTGCAGCCCATTCGGGAACATCGGTGAACGGCATATCATAGGTATTTGTTTTCACTTCATCTTCAACGCCAAGATAGCGAATTACCTGTACTACCGCCTGTACACGGGTAAGCTGATCTTCAAGACCGAAATTGATTCCTGTTGTATCATAGCCCTGTGCAAGACCGAGCGCAAACAGTCCCTGCGCGCACTCGAGGTCAGAATCTTCTGATGAAGCAGTTTCGGACAAATCGGAAACTACATCAAAATTCGCCGATATTGCATTGTAATTTTCCTGTTTTTTAACTTCATCAGACGCTTTCAATTCGGTTTTTTCCGTAACCATGAAAAGTTTTCCGGGCGTATAGGAACATACCCATTCAAATACGTCAATTGTTCCCGACTTCCAGATCAGTTCAAAGGAATTTTCCACCGTATCCTGCGTACAGCCATAGAAATTCTGAATCTTTGCATCCCCGGATATCTCGATTTTCACATCACCAACCGCAATTCCATCCGGGTAAGCAGAAGAACCGTGCAACACCGAAATATCGGCATTGCCGCCGATTTTGATATGCGCTGTTCCCGTATAGGTACCTAAAATCTGTCTGGAAAAAGGCACAATGTACAGCTTACTGCCCGAAAGCACGGTAATATTCGTATCTGCGTCGCTTTCAAAAGGAGGATCATCCTGACCATTTTGATATCCGCCCAAAATCGTAAAGGCTTTTGCAATAGAACCGCCTGTCAATTTACTTTCATCTCCGGTAATCACAACGCCCTCGCCTATGGTCACAGGATGATGTTGACCGACCACCAGAAAATAAGATCCGAGCGCCTGAAAATCCAAATTTTCAAACCGAGTATCTCCAAAACATACGAATCGACATGCGGCAAACTGATAAACAGCGCCGTTTGTTCGGTAATCCACACCGTTATACACCGAAGTGAAGGTCACGCTTCCGGCATAATTCAAACCATACGAAAAATTCAACTCCTGCGTAAACGTTCCGCAAATTACAATGGTACAATCTTTGGAAAGATCCAATATATCATAAGCTTTATTTAATGTTCCGAGCGCTTGGTCGGGCGACGAACCGTCTCCGGTTCCGCCATCCTTAAGATACACCACCGTAGCGCCGTCCGCGGCATAAATGAACATCGGGGAAATGAGGGTAATTGTCAACATGAAAACCAAAAAAATACTACACACAGATGTAAAACTTTTTTTCATAATTTTACCCTTTCTTACGCTAAATTTATTGGAGAATACAGCGTTCTTTCATTCATGAAGACGTCCATTTGCATGAAATGCATTTCTTCCGTATGAAATCAGTCACTTTGTAATCACAATCGTCTTCGTCCTTGCAACCCAACTTACATCAGCGCCGAACGCTTCCGCAA
>CATYXQ010000068.1 GCA_958414825.1 uncultured Eubacteriales bacterium
ATCGGAGACAAACCTCGGTTGATTCTATTAAATAAAGCTTCTCTTGCCGATCCGGTCGTAAGCGGCGCATGGCGGCGCTATTTTGAAAAAGAAAATGAGAACTGCCTTTTAGTAGACTGCATAACCGGAGAAGGACTGCGCGCCATTGATTCGGTCGTTGCAGAAATTCTAAAGGACAAGCTCAAGCGCTGGAATGAAAAAGGAATGACCGGGAAAAAAATCCGAGCCATGGTCGTCGGCATCCCGAATGTCGGGAAATCTTCTTTTATCAATCGTCTTGCCGGTACGAAAAAAGCCAAAGTAGAAGACCGTCCCGGCGTCACCATGACCAAACAGTGGATCTCCACTTCAATCGGCCTTGAGCTTTTGGATATGCCCGGCGTTCTCTGGCCGAAATTTGAAGAAAAGAAAGTCGGCGAAAATCTGGCCATGACCGGCGCTATAAAAGATCAAATTTTAGATATTGAAGAAATCGCTATGCTACTCTGCGGCAGACTGCGCGCACTTGCCAAGGATCAGTTTGCCGCGCGCTACAAACTGACGCCCGAAGAAAACTGGTTGGATTTGGATGTATATGATCTGTTTGAATTAGTCGGAAAAAAACGCGGATTTCTGATGTCCGGCGGTGTCGTCAACCATGAACGCACGGCGAAAATGCTTCTTCTGGAATTTCGCCGCGCCGAAATCGGACGAATTTCGCTGGAAATCCCCAAAGTAAATAGGTGATACAATGCTGACATTTGATTATGAACTCACTTTGATAAACGAAGGCTATGCCCGTGTCTGCGGTGTAGACGAAGCAGGACGCGGGCCGCTTGCCGGTCCTGTCGTTGCCGCCGCCTGCATTCTTCCGACAGACTGCGTAATCGAAGGTCTCAATGATTCCAAAAAACTATCCGAAATCAAACGCGAAAAACTGTTTGATCAAATCCGTACATGCGCGGTATCCTATTCTATCGCTTCGGCCTCTAATGAAGAAATCGACCGGCTGAATATTCTGAACGCAACTATGCTCGCTATGGCGCGCGCTATAGAAGGTCTTACGATTCCCGCAGATTTTGCCATTGTGGACGGTAACTGTGTGCGCAATTTCCCGATTCCCGCTATGACCATCGTAAAAGGAGACGCAAAATCTCCCTCCATCGCCGCCGCATCGATTCTGGCCAAAGTGACCCGAGACCGGTATTGCCTTGAAATGGATGCGCAATACCCGGAATATAATTTCAAAAAACACAAAGGATACCCGACTAAAGAACATCGGGAACTTCTGCAAAAGTACGGGCCGTGTCCTCTGCATCGCCAAAGTTTTTTGCGATGCGTACAGGGAAAAAAGCTATGATTCTTCCGGGAAGCGCCGCCGCAACCGGTAAAAAAGGGGAAAAGCTCGCGGCAGAATATCTGCGCAGCCGGGGTTACAAAATCCTTGCGCGCAATATACGGAGCGCGCACGGCGAGATTGACATAATTGCAGAAAACCGGGAATATCTTGTTTTTGCGGAAGTGAAGACGAGGACAGATAATCCGGAATATTTTGCAAATTACGGCTTCCCTGCCGAAGCGGTAAACAAACAAAAACAACGCCATATCATTTATACCGCCGAAGTTTTTCTTCAAAAATACCCGGTCGAAAAAGCTATACGCTTTGACGTAATTGAGGTGCTTCTCGGCGTCAAAGTCCGATTCAATCACATTGAAGATGCATTTCGTCTCTGAACAGGAGGAGAACGGTTGGAACTAAAACTATTTGACCTGCATTGCGACACGCCATATCGAATATACACCGAACATCAGCCTCTGAAATCCAATTCTTTTCATATTGCAATAGACAAAATTTCGAAATATAAAAAGTATGTTCAGATCGCCGCAATTTGGAGCGACAAGCGCAAAAGCGACGATGAGGCTTATTCGCTGTTCTGGCGTATTTTAAACAATTTTAAATGCGAGATCGAAAGCAATCGGCAAAGCGCCGCGATCTGCCGCACGTTCGGGGATCTGCAGCAGCTGCCTGATCATACCGCGGCTTTTTTTCTGGCTATAGAGGACGCGCGAATTCTTTCCGGAAATATCGAGCGTATTCACGAAGTGTATGATGCGGGCGTACGCTTTATGTCTTTAAACTGGGCAGGAGAAAATGCGCTCGGCGGCGGATACGACACCAATTCCCCGCTTACTCACCTCGGACGAAGCGTAGTCAAAATGGCCTTTGATCTGGGAATCGCCATCGACGTTTCCCATTCCTCGCAAAGAGTAGTGGACGAAATTGTTGAGATGGCAATCTCTGCCCGACGGCCGATTCTGGCTTCACACTCCGACTCCAATACGATTGCCGTTCATCCGCGCAATCTGACCGATGAACAATTTATAAAAATCAAACGATGCGGCGGGATTGTCGGCATTTCGCTTGCGCGTGCCCACCTGTGCGGTAACGATACCTGCATTTCTTCGATTGCAAGCATTATTGAACATATTGAATATTTTCTCGGTCTGGACGGTCAACACACCATCTGTCTCGGATGTGACTTTGACGGTATTGAAACGCTGCCGGAGGGTATTCACGGCATCGATCAGCTTGATCGTCTCGCCGACGCGATGTCGGCGCGTAATTTCAGCGACGAACTAATCCACGCGATTTTTTATCAAAACGCTTATAATTTTTTAAAAAAAATGTAAATGGAAAGGTAAAATCATGAAGTACAAAAGCACCAGAAGTGCAAATGATTCCTGCGGCGTTTCCGCCGCGCAGGCAATCAAACAGGGACTGGCCGCAGACGGCGGTCTGTTTATGCCGGAATTTATTCCCAAGCTGTCGTGTGACATGCTCGCGTCATTGGCTTCCAAAGACTATGTCGGCCGCGCCGTAGAGATTCTCTCTATGTTTTTGGATGATTATACCAAAGAGGAACTCACAAAAGACTGCGAAGCCGCTTACAGCGCGCAAAAATTTCCCGGCGGCGCTGCTCCGTGCGTGCAAATAGATAACAATATTCACGCGCTTGAACTCTGGCACGGTCCGACCTGCGCATTTAAAGACATGGCTCTGCAGATCATGCCTCGCCTTTTATGCCGCGCTCTGGATAAAACCGACGAAAAACGCACGGCAATGATCCTTGTTGCCACCTCCGGCGATACCGGAAAAGCGGCGCTTGAGGGATATCGCGATCTGGAGAAAATCAAAATCAAAGTCTACTACCCTGTTGACGGCGTCAGCCGTGTGCAAAAACTGCAAATGGCAACACAGGGTGGCGACAATGTGGATGTCTGCGCCATACGCGGGAATTTTGACGACGCGCAAACCGGCGTGAAGCGCATTTTTGCAGATACTGCCACTGCAAAAGAACTCGATCATTGCGGGATTTTCCTTTCCAGCGCTAACTCTATCAACTGGGGACGTCTTGCTCCGCAGATTGTATACTATATCTCCGCATACTGCGATATGGTGCGTTCCGGCATAATTCAAATGGGCGAATTGATTGATGTCTGCGTACCGACCGGCAACTTCGGCAATATTTTTGCCGCCTATATTGCCAAGCAAATGGGGCTTCCGATTGGTACGCTGATCTGTGCTTCCAATCAAAATAATATTTTGACCGATTTTCTTGCTACCGGTACGTATGACCGCAACCGGCAGTTTTACACCACCATGTCGCCGTCCATGGATATTCTGATTTCGAGCAATCTGGAACGGCTCCTGTATCTGCTCGGCGGTGCTGAGAGAACCGCGCAATACATGCGCTCGCTTTCTGAAAGCGGAAGCTATACGCTGGACGCTGACATTAAAGCCGCAATCGATCAGGATTTTAAAGGTTATTTCTGCGATGAAGCAAACACCGCGCGAACCATAAAAGAAACCTTTGAAAAGTATCGCTATCTCTGCGATACGCACACCGCCGTCGGTTTGTACTGTGCGAAAGAATACCAAAAGCAGACGAACAGTAAAAATCAATTGCTGCTTGCCTCTACCGCAAGCCCCTACAAATTTGCGAACGACGTATATACCGCTTTGACGGATACAACTGCCGAAAATGAACTGCGCGCGCTCACCGCACTCGCAGAATACACAAAAACCGATATCCCCGCCCCGCTGCGCGATCTTGACAAACGTGTCGTGCGCTTTACAAAAACGATTGATGCAGCCGAAATGAACGCGGATGTGCTCGATTTTGCAATCTGATCGGCATATGGGAGAATACGATGTCGATTTACACTATTGCAGATCTGCATCTTTCCATCGGCGCAGGCGTTGAAAAATCCATGGAAGTATTCGGCCGACGCTGGCAGGGATACACCGAAAAGCTGAAAAAAAACTGGTGTGCCGTGGTAGAACCCGATGATTCGGTCATTATTCCCGGAGATATTTCGTGGGCGCTCTGCCTTGCCGAGGCACTGGAAGATTTAAAATTTATCAACGCACTACCCGGAACGAAATATCTCGGAAAAGGCAATCATGATTTCTGGTGGACAACGCAGAAAAAAATGAATGAATTTTTCCAGGCAAACAACCTGAATACGCTCCGGTTGATGCACAACTGTGCCTATGAAGCCGAAGGATATATCTTATGCGGTACGCGCGGGTGGTTTTATGACGATACCGCATCCGGAATCCCCGACAATGCCGATTTTACAAAACTGGTCAACCGGGAAACACAGCGTCTGCGCCTCAGTCTCGAAGCTGCGCGCGCATTACAGGGAGCCTGCCGGAAGCCAATTTTGGTCTTTTTACATTTTCCGCCTGTCTGGAACGGATGCGTATGCAGTCCCTTTATAGAACTGCTTTCGGAATACGGTATTAAAAAGTGTTATTTCGGACATATTCACGGCGCATATTATGCGCCGCCCAGCACTGAATATGCAGGGATCCGTTTTGTCATGGTTTCAGCCGATTACCTCAATTTTATTCCCCGCATTATTTCTCCGCCCGATTTTGATTCGTATATTGAATGAATTTTACAAAATTGCTTGACATTATTTAAATATCGAAGTAAAATAATGGATGTGCATGATAACAGAAGATTTTTGGAGGACATTTAAATGAGTTTTAAGAAAGCCGAGAAACAGGAAACAAATGTATACGTCATTGAGTTTCAAATTGAGAAAGCGGATTTTGATGCCGCAAATGACAAAGCGTTCCGCAAGAATGCAAAAAACATTAATATTCCCGGCTTCAGAAAAGGCAAGGCGCCTCGAAATATAATTGAAAAAATGTACGGCAAAGGCGTATTCTACGAAGAAGCGGTAAACGACTGCCTGCCCGCCGCTTATGAAGACGCTGCAAAAGCCTCTGGTCTTGAAATCATCGGCCAACCCGAATTTGACATTGTAACGATAGACGAAAACGGCGTCGCCATGACCGCCAAAGTCACCACCAAACCGGAAGTCAAAATTGACGGCTATAAGGGAATTAAGGTAACGAAAGATGTAAAGAGTGCAACAGCCGCAGACGTAAAAGCCGAGATCGAAAAGGTACGTGAGCGCAACAGCCGCGAAATTGAGGTCACCGACCGCACTGCAAAAAAAGACGATATTGTCAACATTGACTTTGATGGTTCTATTGACGGCAAAGCTTTTGATGGCGGAAAGGCTGAAGGACACAATTTGAAAATCGGTTCCGGCGCGTTCATTCCCGGATTTGAGGATCAGATCATCGGTCACGCAATCGGTGATGAATTTGATGTAACCGTTACATTCCCCGAAGACTATCACGCATCTGAACTTGCCGGAAAACCAGCCGTCTTTAAAGTCAAAGTAAACGGAATCAAGATTACCGAACTTCCTGCTCTGGATGATGAATTCGCAAAAGATGTATCGGAATTTGATACGTTTGATGAATATAAAGCGGATGTCAAGGCAAAAATTAACGAGAGAAATGAAAAAGCCGCCGACGCACAGGTGGATGAACAGCTGACCGATGCAGTGATTGATCTGCTCGAAGCGGAAATTCCGGAAGTCATGTACACTGCGGAAACCGAAAACTTTGTCCGCGATTACGACAACCGCCTGCGTATGCAGGGACTTGACCTGAATACATACTTCAAGTATACGGGTCAGACATTGGATATGCTCCGTCAGCAGATGCGTCCGCAGGCTGAAAAACAGGTAAAGATGCGCCTCGCGCTTGAAGCAATTGCAAAATTGGAAGCTTTGACGGCATCCGACGAAGAGATTGAAGAAGAGATCAGTAAGATCGCGCAAGCATATAACATTGAAGCCGATCAGGTTAAAAATTCAATTTCAAATGAGGACATTGCAGCAGATATTGTCGTTAAGAAAGCATTCGATCTTGTAAAAGCAAACGCCTCCATCACAAAAGCTGCAAAAAAGGCGACTAAAGAAAACACAAACGCCGAAGGTAGCACCGACGCCGAAAAAGCCACGGCAAAAAAAGCTGCAACCGCAAAATCCACCGCTGAACCCAAAAAAGCCCCTGCCAAAAAAACTGTTGCAAAGCAAACGGCGAAAAAAGAAACTGAAGAAAAATAAATTTGGGCGGGTACTTGCTACCCGCCCTGCTATTCTGACGAAAAGAGGTAAACAATATGGCACTGGTTCCTATGGTCGTAGAACAGACCAATCGCGGAGAGCGTTCGTATGATATTTATTCCAGACTGCTCAATGACCGAATCGTGATGTTGACTGACGAAGTCAACGACACCACCGCTTCTCTTGTCGTAGCGCAGCTTTTGTATCTGGAAGCACAGGATCCCGACAAAGATATTTCTCTATACATTAACAGTCCCGGCGGTTCGGTTTCAGCCGGATTTTCCATTTACGACACGATGAATTTCATCAAATGCGATGTTTCCACCATTTGCCTCGGCATGGCTGCCTCCATGGGCGCTTTTCTGCTTTCTGCCGGTGCGAAGGGCAAACGACTTGCTCTGCCGAACAGCGTCATCATGATCCATCAACCGCTGGGCGGCGCTCAGGGGCAAGCCAGCGACATTAAAATCCATGCTGAACATATTTTGAAAACCAAAGCCAAACTAAATGAAATCCTGGCCAGAAATACCGGAAAACCTTTAGAAATCATCGAACGGGATACAGACCGCGACAATTTCATGTCTGCCGAAGAAGCAATGGCCTACGGTTTAATTGATAAGGTAATTGAAAAACATCCCTGATTAGGAGAAACAGATGCCGATCAACGAACAAGATAAAAAACTTTACTGCTCTTTCTGCGGACGCAGCGAGGATGAAGTCAATATATTGATTCCGGCCGCGAAACCCGGATCTGCAATTTGCAGTGACTGCATTTCGACCTGCGTGGCTTTCTTAGATGAATTTTCCGCAAATCAAGAGGCAGAATCCAATGACGACGGCGAACCGCTGACGGTTGAAACATTGCCGCGCCCTATGGAAATCAAAGCGACATTGGATCAATACGTCATCGGTCAGGACGATGCCAAGCGCGTTTTATCCGTTGCGGTATACAACCACTACAAACGGCTGATCTACCGTGACCAAAACCGCAAAGCAAAGCAGCAGGATGATATTGAAATTCAAAAAAGCAATGTTCTGCTGCTCGGTCCGACCGGTGTAGGCAAGACATTTTTAGCCCAAACCTTAGCAAAGGCTTTAAAAGTTCCTTTTGCCATTGCGGATGCGACAACGCTGACCGAAGCCGGATATGTCGGCGAAGATGTGGAAAATATTTTACTCCGTTTGATACAGGCTGCCGATTATAATGTTGAAAAAGCGGAACGCGGTATCATTTATATCGACGAGATTGATAAAATTTCACGCCGCGGCGAAAATCGTTCAATTACAAGAGACGTTTCAGGCGAGGGCGTACAACAGGCGCTTTTGAAGATTTTAGAGGGAACAATTGCTAACGTACCGCCACAAGGCGGGCGCAAACATCCCAACCAGGATTTTATACAGATTAATACCGAAAACATTCTTTTCATTTGCGGCGGCGCCTTTGACGGGCTGGATAAAATCATCGAGAAACGCAAAGGAAGCCAAATTATCGGATTCGGAAGCGAAATCAAAAAGAAACAGGAAAAAAGTGCAACCGGAATCTATCAAGATGTCAATGCACATGACATTATCAAATACGGCTTGATTCCGGAGCTTGTTGGACGTCTTCCGATTATCGTCGCCCTCGAAAGTCTGGATGAGGCTGCACTGATTCGCATTCTGAAAGAACCCAAAAATGCAATCGTAAAACAATATATAAAACTTATGGGACTCGATGGCGTAGAATTGAAATTTGATGAAGATGCCTGCGCCGCTGTCGCGAATTTGGCTATTCAGCGCAATATCGGTGCACGCGGACTCCGTTCAATTATGGAGGAAATTATGATGCCGATTATGTATGAAGTTCCCTCAAAAGGCGACATCAAAAAAGTTACTGTAACCAAAGAACTGGTAAATAAACTGGAACATCCAAAACAAGTAAGCTAACAATTCAAAAGTCACAACCACCGGCTAAGCCGGAGGCTTGAATAAGCCCTAGAAGGGCATT
>CATYXQ010000069.1 GCA_958414825.1 uncultured Eubacteriales bacterium
CGGTCAGCTGTCCGCCCGCGGTTCCGATCGCGGTGTCCGGCGAGCGAATTGACAGCGAAGCCGTCGCGCTCTTTCGGTATTACGGGATCGGCACGGTGGATGTGCTGACCAAAAATTGATCCGTATATCCGATAAATCGGGGCCGCAAAAAACTCTTGAAATACCTGTACTTTTGGTGTATAATTAAATAATTAATCACACTCTTATCATAAGGGGAATTGCCGTATGCTTGAGATCAAACAACAAATCGCCGCCGCGCTGGCCAAAGCAGCGGGCGGCGCGTGCGCCGCGTCCGAAATCGCCGCCGCGCTGGAATATCCTCCCTCCGCCGAAATGGGCGACCTTGCGTTTCCCTGCTTTAGGCTGAGCCGCGCTTTGAAAAAAGCGCCGCCCGCGATTGCGGCGTCCCTGTCTCAATCCTTTACATCGCCGGCCGTAGCGCGCGCCGAGACGGCGGGCGGTTATCTGAATCTGTTTTTAGACAAGGAATATCTCGCGCGCCATGTCATCGAGCGCACCGTATTTTCGGACAAGCCATACGGTTCGTCCGACGTCGGAAAGGGTCGCACCGTCGTACTCGACTATTCCTCGCCGAACGTAGCCAAGCCCTTTCACATCGGGCATCTCGGCACGACCGTGATCGGCCATTCCCTGAAAAAACTGCATCAGTTTGCCGGATATACCTGCGTCGGGATCAATCATCTCGGCGACTGGGGCACCCAGTTTGGAAAGCTGATCGTCGCCTACCGCAAATGGGGCGATCAGGAGACGATTGAACACGGCGAAATCGACGCGCTTGTTTCGCTGTACGTCCGCTTTCATGCCGAGGCTGAAAACGATCCGTCGCTGGAGGACGCCGCGCGCGCGGAATTTACGAAGCTGGAGGCCGGAGACGAGGAAAATCTCCGCCTTTGGAAATGGTTTGTCGAGCTTAGCCTGCGCGAATATCAAAAGACCTATGCCCTGCTCGGTATCGATTTTGACAGCTACAACGGCGAAAGCTTTTATACCGATAAAATGCCTGCGCAGGTCGAGCGCCTGCGCGAAAAAGGGCTGCTCAAGCTGGACGACGGCGCATCTGTGGTCGATCTTGAGCCCTACGGAATGCCGCCCTGCCTGATTCTCAAGCGCGACGGCTCCACGCTCTATCCGACCCGCGACATCGCCGCAGCAGTCTACCGTATGCAGACCTACAATTTTGACAAGTGCATATACGTTACGAGCGCGGGACAGTCGCTGCACTTTGCACAGTGGTTCAAGGTCGTCGAACTGATGGGCTACGACTGGTTCGGCAAGCTGGTGCACGTCCCGTACGGCACGGTTTCGATCGGCGGCGAAAAGCTCGCCACCCGCACCGGGAACGTCGTTCTGCTCAAAGACCTGTTTGCGCAGGCTATTGAAAAATCCCGCGCCATTGTCGAGGAAAAAAATCCTGGACTTGAAAACAAGGACGAAGTAGCCGAAGCTGTGGGCGTCGGCGCTATTGTATTCCACTACCTCTCAAACAGCCGGATCAAGGACATCAGCTTTGTGATCGAGGACGCCCTCTCCTTTGAGGGCAACACCGGCCCCTATGCGCAGTACACCTACGCGCGCACCCGCAGCATTCTGCGCCGCGCAGACGAAGCGCCGCAAAAGGCTGTGCATATTACCGCGTCCGAAGAGGGCGAGCTTGCCAAAGTGCTCTCCCGCTTCCCCGAACGTGTAAACGGCGCGATAGCCGAGTACGAGCCCTCCGTCATCACCCGGTATATTCTTGATGTGTGCGCGGCGTTCAACCGTTTCTATCACGAATGTCCTATTCTCTCCGCCGACGGGGAGACGCGCGCAACGCGCCTAAATCTTGTGCGCGCAACAAGCCAGGTGCTGGGCAATGCGCTCGACCTGATCTGCCTGAAAAAGCCCGAACAAATTTAATAAAAAGAAAAGCGCCGATTTCGGCGCAGTACCACCGCCAGACCGCCGTCTGCCGGAATACGCAAAACAGAACGATTGATTTAGGAGAAACAGTATGTCTGGACACAGCAAATGGAAAAATATTATGCACAAAAAAGAGAAAACCGACGCGCAACGCGCCAAGGTTTTCACCAAAATCGGTAAGGAAATGGCCGTCGCCATCCGTGAGGGCGGAGCGGATCCGGTATCCAACTCCAAACTGCGCGATCTGATTCAAAAAGCGAAAGCCAACAACGTACCGAACGACAACATCGACCGGATTATCAAAAAATTCTCAGGCGACAACAACATTGCATACGACGAGATCACCTATGAGGGCTACGGTCCCTGCGGCGTAGCCGTTATTGTCGAGGCCACGACCGACAACCGCAACCGCACGGCCTCGGAAGTGCGCCACTATTTCGATAAATTCGGCGGAAATCTCGGCCAGAACGGCTGCGTCAGCTATCTTTTTGAGACAAAAGGCGTTATTCTGATCGAGCAGGACGGCAAAATCGACGAGGACAAACTGATGGAAAACGCGCTGGAGGCAGGCGCTTCCGATTTTTCGTCCGAGAACGGCTGTTTTGAAATCTACACGGAGCCCTCCGACCTCTATGCGGTAAAAGAAGCGCTGGAAGCGGCTGGGTACACGGTTATGTCTGCGCAGACCGACCGGATTCCGTCCACCTATGTGACGCTTGAAAACGAAGAGGACGTCCGCCACATGCAGCTGCTTTTGGACAGTCTTGAGGAGAACGACGACGTAAGCGACGTCTACCACAACTGGGAAGAATAAACGGAATTTGGGGGCGCGTGCGCACCAAAACAACCCAAATCAGACGTTTTTGCCGCGATGCGGCGGAAATAAGCCGGTTTTCTGTTGACAAGGGAAACAGATTGTGTTATATTAAAATTTGAAAAAATAAAGCGTAGATGAAGACAGTAGCTTTTCGTGAAAGGCACAGCGAGCCGGGGAGGGTGCGAGCCCGGTGCAAGTATGCGGCAAAGCGAACATCACTTCGGAGCGCGTCCGCAAACGCTTTCGCCGGTAGCGGACGACGGTTTTCCCCCGTTACAGGGAAGCCATATGACGGTATGCGCAAAAGGTGGTTTCTCCCCTCGTCCTTTTGACGGGGGATTTTTTATTTTCGACTGCTCGCCGCTGCCGTCTGCAAAATTTTTCGGAAACAGTTAAACGTTCCAAAAAAACCGCGGCCGCCGCTGCGACCGTTCCGATAAAAAATTCAACCATCGTCATCATAGGGCAAGCCCCTTATTTGAAACAAGGAGATCGTATGTATAAGAAAGTCTCAACACAGCTTTCCTTCGTCGAACGCGAAAAAGACGTACGGAAATTCTGGGAAGAAAAACACATTTTTGAAAAGAGCGTGGAGCATCGCCGCGGACGGCCGAGCTTTACCTTTTACGACGGCCCCCCCACCGCAAACGGCAAGCCTCACATCGGCCACGTCCTGACCCGCGTTATCAAGGATTTGATCCCGCGCTATCAGACCATGAAAGGATTTGACGTTCCCCGCAAGGCCGGATGGGACACGCACGGCCTGCCGGTCGAGCTTGAGGTGGAAAAACAGCTCGGTATCGACGGCAAAGAGCAGATCGAGGCGTACGGACTCGAACCGTTCATCGAGCACTGCAAAGAGAGCGTATGGAAATACAAGGGGATGTGGGAGGATTTCTCGCAGACGGTCGGCTTCTGGGCGGACATGGAGCACCCCTACGTCACCTATCACAACGAGTATATTGAGTCGGTCTGGTGGTCGCTCAAACAGATTTACGACCGCGGACTGCTGTACAAGGGCTTTAAGATCGTTCCCTACTGCCCGCGCTGCGGCACGCCCCTTTCCTCGCACGAGGTTGCGCAGGGATATAAGGACGTAAAGGAACGCTCGGCCATCGCACGCTTTCAGATCACAAACGAGGACGCCTACATTCTCGCGTGGACGACCACGCCGTGGACGCTGCCCTCAAACGTTGCGCTCTGCGTACACCCGGACTATGACTATGCAAAGGTCAAAGCCGCAGACGGCCATATCTATTACCTTGCAAAAGCGCTCTGCGACAGTGTGCTCGGCGAGGGCGGCTATGAGATCCTCGAAGAAGTCAAGGGCAAGGATCTCGAAGGCAAATCCTACATGCCGCTTTTCGATTTTGCAAAAGATCTGATTGCCAAACAGAAAAAGCGCGCCTACTATGTCGTCTGCGACGGCTATGTCACGCTGTCCGACGGCACCGGCGTCGTGCATATCGCGCCCGCGTTCGGTGAGGACGACTCGAAAGTAGGTAAAAAATACGACCTGCCCTTCGTTCAGCTTGTAGATTCCAAGGGTGAAATGACCGCCGAGACCAAATGGCCGGGCGTATTCTGCAAAGAGGCGGATCGGCGTGTGCTCAGCGACCTTGAGGAACGCGGTCTTCTCTACTCCGCGCCGGTATTTGAACACAGCTACCCGCACTGCTGGCGGTGCGGCACGCCTCTGATTTACTACGCGCGCGACTCCTGGTTTATCCGCATGACCGACGTGCGGGACGACCTGATCCGCAACAATGAGACCATCAACTGGATTCCCGAAAGCATCGGGCGCGGCCGCTTCGGCGACTGGCTGGAAAACGTGCAGGACTGGGGACTCAGCCGCAACCGTTACTGGGGCACGCCGCTCAACATCTGGGAATGCAGCTGCGGACGGCGGCACTCGATCGGTTCGATTGCCGAACTGAAGGAGATGTCCGACAACTGTCCGGAAAATATCGAACTGCACCGCCCCTACATCGACGCGGTGACGCTGCGCTGCCCGGACTGCGGCGGCGTGATGCGCCGCGTGCCGGAGGTTATCGACTGCTGGTATGACAGCGGTTCTATGCCGTTTGCCCAGCACCACTATCCGTTTGAAAACAAGGACGTGTTTGAAGCGCAGTTCCCGGCGGACTTTATCTCCGAGGCTGTTGACCAGACGCGCGGCTGGTTTTACTCTCTGCTGGCCATCTCGACCCTGATCTTCAACAAAGCGCCCTATAAAAACGTTATTGTGCTCGGCCATGTTCAGGATGAAAACGGGCAGAAAATGTCCAAATCCAAAGGCAACGCCGTTGACCCGTTCGAGGCGCTCGAAGCCTACGGCGCAGACGCGATCCGCTGGTACTTCTATACGAACTCGGCGCCCTGGCTGCCCAACCGTTTCCACGGCAAGGCCGTCGTTGAGGGGCAGCGCAAATTTCTCGGCACGCTCTGGAACACCTATGCGTTCTATGTACTGTACGCCGACATCGACGGATTTGACCCGACCAAACACACGCTCGACCCCCAAACGCTCCCTGTCATGGACCGCTGGCTGCTCTCCCGTCTAAATACCCTCATTGGCGAAGCGGACGGCTGCCTTGCCGCCTACAAGATCACCGAGGCGGCGAAAGCGCTCAGTTCCTTTACCGACGAGCTTTCCAACTGGTATGTCCGCCGCTGCCGCGAGCGCTATTGGGGCGCCGAGATGACCGAGGATAAGAAAAACGCCTACATGACGCTGTATACCGCGCTGGTGACGCTCTCCAAGCTGGCCGCGCCGATGATTCCGTTCATGACCGAGGAGATTTATCAAAACCTCGTGCGCTCGGTAGACGCAAGCGCGCCCGAAAGCATCCACCTCTGCGATTATCCCACATCCGACGCGCGCTTCATCGACAAACAGCTTGAAGCCGACATGGACGAAGTGCTGAACATCGTCATTTTGGGACGCGCGGCGCGCAATGCGGCCAACATCAAAAACCGTCAGCCGATCGGTATGCTCTATATCGGCGCGGAAAAAACGCTGGACGACGCCTATATGCAGATCATTTTAGACGAACTCAACGTCAAGGCGGCTGAATTTACAAACGACGCTTCCGCGTTCCTGTCCTACAATATCAAGCCGAATCTAAAAACCGTGGGGCCGAAATACGGCAAGCTGCTCGGCGCAATCCGCAAAGCGCTCTCCGAGCGCGACGGCGCGGCGCTCAAGCGCACGCTCGACGCGGACGGTAAAATCACGCTCGCGCTCGACGGCGGAAGCGAAGCCGAGCTTACGGCAGACGATCTGTTGATTGAAACCGTGCAGAGCGGACGCTATGTTTCCCTGTCGGAGAACGGCGTTACAATCGCGCTTGACACCGAGCTTTCCGACGCGCTGATCGAGGAAGGCTACGTGCGCGAGATCATCTCCAAGGTTCAAACCATGCGCAAAGAGGCCGGGTTTGAAGTGACCGACCACATCACGCTGTACGCGGACAACAGCGAAAAGATCAAAGCGATCATCGACCGCAACGCGGCGGAAATCAAAGCCGCAACGCTCGGCGATCTCGTCATCTTCGGCGCGATTGAAGGCTATTCCAAAAACTGGGATATTAACGACGAAGAAGTTACGTTAGCTGTGAAAAAAGTATAACAAATAAAAAGCGGACATTGTCCGCACTATACTCGTTGATTGTGCGAAAAATTTTCTGATTTTCCGGCGCAATCCAAAGCGCCGGCATTTTGCCGGCGCTTTTTGCGAAAATAACCGCGAAACGGCGTTAAAGAAATAAACAAAGGAGGCATGGATATGCTCAGCATTCAAAATCTCACCAAAACCTATAAGGGCGGCAAAAAAGCCGTTTCCAACTTATCGCTTGAAGTGGAGGCCGGCGACATTTTCGGCTTTATCGGCCACAACGGCGCTGGAAAAACCACCACGATCAAAGCGGCGGTCGGTATTATGGACTTTGATGCGGGAGACATTCGGATCGACGGAATCTCCATCCGCGAAAATCCCCTGCTCTGCAAGCAAAAATTTGCCTATGTGCCCGACAATCCGGATTTGTACGAATACCTGACCGGCATTCAGTATCTGAATTTTATCGCGGACGTATTTCAAATCCCGGCCGCAGAACGGCAGGCGCGCATTTCGCAAAGCGCCGGCGAGCTTGACATGACCGCCGCGCTCGGCGATCTGATCTCCTCCTACTCTCACGGCATGAAACAAAAAATCGCGCTCATCGGCGCGCTGATTCACCGCCCTAAACTTCTGATTTTAGACGAACCGTTTGTCGGACTTGACCCGGAGGCGGTTGTGGCCATCAAAGGCGTCATGCGCCGAATGTGCAGCGAGGGCGCGGCGGTTTTCTTTTCCACACATGTGCTGGACGTAGCCGAAAAACTCTGCAATAAAATCGCCGTCATCCGCAACGGCAAACTGGTCGTCACCGGAGAAACCGACAAGCTGACCGGCGGACGCTCCCTTGAGGACATGTTTATGGAGGTGATGGACAATGCTAAGGCAGATTCGGATTCTGACAGCGCTTCAGCTGTGTAATCTCTTCGGCCTCAATGAATTTCGGCACACAAAGGACAAAGACAAGCGGAAACGCTGGATAGGCCTCGCCGCAGTTTGGTTTTTTCTCTGTCTCATACTGATAAGCTATGTGCTCGGCCTGTGCGCGGGACTTGCGCAGCTTGATCTCGCGCGTCTGATTCCCGAATACCTGTTTGCGGCCGCAAGTCTGATTCTTCTCTTTTTCTCCATGTTCAAAGCGGGGAGCGTCATTTTTGAAAACCGCACCTATGAAATGATGATTTCGCTGCCCGTGTCTCAAGCGGCCATTGTCACAAGCCGGTTTCTGACCATGTATGCAACCGACCTTTGCACGAGTTTTTTCATTCTGGCGCCCGGCCTGATTTTCTACGGCGTTTTGGAGCAGCCCGGCATCTCCTTTTACCTTTTCGGTCTGCTCGGCGTTCTGCTGCTTCCCCTCCTGCCCCTGACGCTTTCCACCGCTGTCGGCGCGGGCATTACGGCAATCAGCGCGCGGATGCGGCACAAGAGCCTAATCTCCGCCGGATTTACGATTCTGCTGGTGTGCGGCTTTCTCCTGTTTCCCGCAAAAATGGGGAATAGCGCGGATCTTAACCCAGAGGCGCTGCAAAATTTTGCAGACGCGGCCGCGGTGCAGATCCGAACGCTTTACCCGCCCGCCGCGTGGTTCGGCGAAGCGCTGACCAGCGGCAATATTGCTTCCCTTCTCTTGCTCGTTTTCCTGTCAGCCGCCCTGTTTGCACTGACCGTCTGCGTCGTCCAGCACTGGTTTACACCGATTTGTTCCGCTCTGAACGCATCTTCTGCCAAAAACAGCTTCACCATGCAAAAGCTGAAAAGCGCCTCGGTTTTGCGGGCGCTGTTTTCCAGGGAGATCAAACGCTATTTTGCTTCAAGCATCTATGTCGTCAATACGCTGATCGGCGCGGTTTTGATGATGGCCGCGGCGCTCGGACTGCTGTTTGCAGGGCCGCAGAAGATTGAAGCGGCGCTTGAGCTTCCCGGCGTCTTAACCGCATTTTTGCCCTTTGTACTCGGCGCGGCGGCGGCGCTTGCCCCGACAACCGCCTGCTCGATTTCAATGGAGGGCAGACAGTGGTGGATTGCCAAGACGCTGCCGGTGCGCACAAAAGATATTTTGGACAGCAAAATTTTGCTTCAGCTGGTGAGCAGAGTACCGGCCTGCCT
>CATYXQ010000070.1 GCA_958414825.1 uncultured Eubacteriales bacterium
TGATTGCGCTATAAAGTAAAAACGTAGGCCTCTGTTCGTTGAACAGAGGCCTACAACATTTTATAATTTGATTCAGCGGGAAATTACAATTCCATATTCAGTTGAACTTGAATGATTGGATCATTTCATTTCCTTAATTGCAGCCTGTGCAGCCGAAAGTCTTGCGATCGGCACACGGAAAGGCGAGCAGGAAACATAGGTCAATCCGGTTTTATGGCAGAATTCTACAGTAGACGGATCACCGCCATGCTCTCCGCATATGCCGAGTTTGATGTCCGGACGTGTTGCGCGGCCGAGTTCACATGCCATTTTGACAAGTTTGCCTACGCCGTTTTGGTCAAGCTTCGCAAACGGATCATTTTCATAAATTTTGCGGTCGTAATATGCATCCAGGAATTTGCCGGCGTCATCGCGGCTGAATCCGAACGTCATCTGCGTAAGGTCGTTTGTGCCGAAGCTAAAGAATTCCGCTTCTTTTGCAATTTCATCTGCGGTAAGAGCGGCACGCGGAATCTCAATCATGGTACCGACTTTATAGTGCATATCGGAGTTTGCTGCTTTGATTTCCTCATCGGCAACCGAGGTAACAACATCTTTTACAAATTTAAGTTCCTTGATTTCGCCAATCAGAGGAATCATGATTTCCGGGATAATTTCCCACTCGGGATGGTTCTTTTTGGTATTCAGTGCGGCGCGGATAACAGCTCTGGTCTGCATTTTTGCGATTTCCGGATATGTTACCGCAAGGCGGCATCCGCGATGTCCCATCATGGGGTTGAACTCATGAAGACCGGCAATAATCGTTTTGATTTCGGCCACAGTTTTACCCTGCGTTTTGGCAAGCAGTTCGATGTCTTTTTCCTCAGTGGGAACGAACTCATGAAGCGGCGGATCAAGGAAGCGGATGGTAATCGGGCGTCCCTGCATGGCCTCATACAGTTCCTCAAAATCGCCCTGCTGCATCGGCAGAAGCTTTTCAAGCGCCGCTTCTCTTTGCTCGACCGTATCGGAGCAGATCATTTCGCGGATAGCTGCAATGCGATCGTCGCTGAAGAACATGTGCTCTGTACGGCAAAGGCCGATGCCCTCGGCACCGAGTTCAAACGCTTTTTTCGCGTCGCGCGGCGTGTCCGCATTGGTACGAACCTGCAATTTTCTGTATTTATCAGCCCATCCCATAATTCTGCTGAATTCTCCGACGATCGAAGCATCCACTGTAGGAATGATTCCGTCGTAAATACATCCGGTAGAGCCGTCGATAGAGATAAAGTCGCCCTCATGGTATGTTTTCCCCGAAAGTGTGAAGCGCTTATTGGCTTCATCCATAGCGATGGCCGAGCAGCCGGATACGCAGCAGGTACCCATGCCGCGTGCAACGACCGCTGCATGCGACGTCATACCGCCGCGCACGGTCAGAATGCCCTGAGCAGCTTTCATGCCCTCAATATCTTCCGGAGAGGTTTCCAGACGAACAAGAACCACTTTTTCGCCGCGGTTCTTCCATTCTTTCGCATCTTCAGCCGTAAAGACAATTTTTCCGCAAGCGGCTCCGGGCGATGCGGCAAGCGCTTTTCCGACAGGTGCAGCGGCTTTCAGTGCTTTAGCGTCAAACTGCGGATGGAGCAGGGTATCAAGATTTCTCGGGTCGATCATTAATACCGCTTCCTGCTCGGAGATCATGCCCTCGTCAACCAGGTCGCATGCGATCTTAAGCGCGGCTTTTGCGGTTCTCTTGCCGTTACGGGTCTGGAGCATATAGAGTTTTTTGTCTTCAATGGTGAACTCCATATCCTGCATGTCTCTATAGTGATTTTCGAGTTTATGGCAAATTTCAACAAACTGGTTGTAGACCTCGGGCATAACTTCTTCCAGTTTAGAAATGGGCATCGGAGTACGTACGCCCGCAACGACGTCCTCGCCCTGCGCATTCATCAGAAATTCGCCCATCAGTTTCTTTTCTCCCGTCGCGGGGTCGCGGGTAAATGCGACGCCGGTGCCAGAGGTTTCGCCCATGTTGCCGAATGCCATCATCTGAACGTTGACAGCGGTACCCCAGGAATAGGGAATGTCATTATCGCGGCGATAAATGTTCGCGCGCGGGTTGTCCCAGGAACGGAATACGGCTTTGATGGCGCCCATAAGCTGTTCTTTTGGATCGGTGGGGAAATCTACGCCGATTTTCGCTTTGTATTCATCTTTGAATTGAGAGGCAAGCTTTGCAAGATCGTCGGCAGTGAGATCAACGTCCTGCGTAACGCCTTTTTCGGCTTTCATCGCGTCGATTAATTCTTCAAAATATTTTTTACCGACCTCCATAACAACGTCGGAATACATTTGGATAAATCTTCTGTAGCAGTCCCAGGCCCATCTCGGATTGCCGGACTTTTTTGCCATAACGTCAACAACCTGTTCGTTTAAACCGAGATTGAGAATGGTGTCCATCATACCGGGCATGGAAGCGCGCGCGCCGGAGCGAACGGATACAAGAAGCGGATTTTCGAGATCGCCGAATTTTTTGCCGGTGACTGTTTCCATTTTTTCGATGTATTCCATAATTTGCGCCTGAATGTCATCGTTGATTTTCTGCCCGTCCTCGTAATACTGTGTGCAGGCTTCGGTAGAAATGGTGAATCCCTGCGGCACTGGAAGACCGAGACCGGTCATTTCTGCCAGGTTTGCACCTTTTCCGCCGAGAAGCTCGCGCATTTTTGCGTTTCCTTCCGAGAAGAGATAGACGTACTTTTTGCTCATACTGTTTAGACCTCCAACATTTTATGATATAAATATTTCTATTCGGGACATTTTGTAAGCAGTTTAGAGCGTCTTTTTTCTCTTATGTAGATAAAAAGGCGTAAACCGCAACCAATAGTATACCATATCCCCCCAAAAATATCCACTCTTTTTAAAAAAAATTGGGATAAAAAGGTATAAAATTTCAGTAAAAAATTACACGTTAAGTTGTATTTTTAAATAAATCTTGCATTTGCAGAAAATTTAAGGTATAATAAAAAAATATGAATTTGCGAAAATTGAATCAAAATTTCAGGTGATTGCAATGAGCAGTATATTTGATTTGTTTAAGAAGATCGAAAGTGAAAATCAAAATCAGACAGAGCCGAATACGATTTCTTATATTGTGACGGGACTCGGAAATCCTGGAGATAAATATACGTTTACACGGCACAATACTGGATTTTTAGCGCTTGATTTTATTGCGCAGAAATTGGGCGTTCGTCTGCATAAATTGAAATTTAAATCACTTTGCGCTGAAGCGGCGCTGAATGGTCGGCGTGTGCTTTTTCTGAAGCCGCAGACATTTATGAATTTGTCTGGAGAAGCGGTGCGAGCCGCTGCGGATTTTTATAAGATTCCGCCGGAGAATATTCTTGTGATTTTTGATGATGTTAATTTTGACGTGGGAACACTTCGTATTCGGCGCAGTGGGAGCGACGGTGGTCACAACGGCATGAAGAACATTATTTATCAGATGAATTCTGACGCCTGTCCGCGCATAAAAATAGGTGTAGGCAAGAAGCCTTCTCCGAATTATGACCTTGCGGATTTTGTGCTCAGTACGTTTTCGGAGGCGGACAGAAAGGTTTTGTTTTCGACATTTGAAAACGTGTATGATTGTGTTATGCGAATCGTTGGCGGCGATATTGACAAAGCCATGAGTTTATACAATAAGTAACGGGGGCGTTATATGGGCGTTTTTTCAAAGTCTGTCCGACTGGATCGGGAATATGAACAGATTCTGGAATGCGTGCGGCAGCAAATGCGTCAAAAGCCGCTGCCTTTGGCGATAAGCGGAATGCCTCCGGTAGTGGAAAATGCATTTACTGCGGCGTTTACGCAGGATTTTACCGATGCATTTGGATGCGGAATCTTGATTTTGATGCCGGATGATAAATCGGTGATTCGGCTTACCGAGTACCTGCGTGCACAGGGAATCGACGCGTACCGCTTTGTGCGGCGCGAGTGGAATCTCTATAATATTACAGCCTCCCATGAGAATGAGCATGAGAGGCTTTTCGTCTTGTCTAAAATACTCGCGGAGCAATTTTCCGCTGTGGTGACAACGCCGGCGGCTGCGCTTGGCTATACCATGCCGCGTGCGGTTTTGGATGCGTATCGCTTTTGCTATCGCGTGGGCGATATTGCGAATTTACAGGATACTGCGTCTCTGTTGCTCGAAATGGGCTACGCGAGAGTGGAAAGCGTAGATTATCCTGGACAGTTTTCTGTGCGAGGCGGTATTTTAGACGTATTTCCGCCGCAGGAGGCAGAGAATCGTTTGCCGTATCGCATTGAGTTTTTCGGGGATGAGATTGACCGGATTTGCGTGTTTGATCCGCTGACGCAGCGGGGCGCGGAAAATTACGAATCGGTCTGGATATTGCCGGTACATGAAGTGCTGTACGGGCAAAAGGAGCGGGAAGCAATCCGGAAAAAAGTTGAAGCCTGTTTAAAAAAATGTGAATCGGAAGACGGCCGTAAAGAGCTTTTGCAGGAGATCGCGGCAATCGACGGCGGACAACCGCTGCATTTTGCCGATAAATATATTTCGCTGATTTATCCGCAAAAAGAGTGTTTGCTGGAGTATTTTTCACAGAAAACGGCGGTGCTTTTTTGCGGCACAAACGCGCTGCGCGAACAGACTGAGGCGCTCGGTCGGCTGGAGGGGGAACTTATCACCGGGCTTTTGGAACATGGGGTGATTTCGGGGGGAACGGTTGAGTTTTCTGCACCGGGAACGCGTTTGGACAGTTTTGCCGCGAAAAATCTTCCTGTTCATCTCAATACCCTTGCGGTCGGTCTCGGCGGCGTGCGGATCAGCGGCATGTTTACATACCGTTGTCGGCAGTTGGCCTCTTATTTTAAAAATTACGCTTTGCTTAAAGACGATCTTGAAAGCTATGTAAAAAATAAATATCGTATTTTACTTTCCTGTGAAAATGACGCTGAGGTCAAAAGTATGATGGAATCGTTGAGCCGCGACGGTTTCAGAACGGTTTATCTCGGAGAAGACGCATCGGTTTCAGACCTTGCTTGGGGCGTTGTATATTTGTGCAGGGAACCGCTGGAAAGCGGTTATGAACTGTTTGTTCCGAAGCTTGCGGCGTTGACGCTTTTCGGAACGGACAGCGCGAAATTTTCGCCGCGCCGGAAAAAGAGAGCGCCGAAAGTTCCCGCTGGGCAAAAGATTTTGTCCTATGCGGATCTGGAAATCGGCGATTATGTCGTGCATGCGAATTACGGAATCGGAAAATATCTCGGCATTCAAAATCTTACGGTGGCCGGCGTTTCGCGTGATTATATCAATATTCAGTACGCCGGGGCGGATAAGTTGTTTTTGCCGGTGGACAATTTGGATATGGTGTCGCGGTATATTGGCGCGCATTCGGATGACGGTCTGTTGAAGCTGTCGAAAATGGGCGGAACCGATTGGCAGAAAGCCAAAACAAGAGCCAAAAGCGCTGTACGGGATATGGCGAAAACGTTGATTGCTTTATATGCGGAAAGAATGCGGAAAAGCGGCTTTGCTTTCCCTGAGGACGATCAGATGCAAAGGGATTTTGAGTCGGCGTTTGAATATGAGGAAACACAGAGCCAATTAACTGCAATTGAAGAAATTAAGCAAGACATGCAGCGCCCTGTTCCTATGGATCGTCTGCTATGCGGGGATGTCGGGTTCGGAAAGACGGAGGTCGCGCTGCGCGCCGCGTTTAAAGCCATTGAAGCGGGAAAGCAGGTCGCAATTTTGGTTCCGACAACGATTCTTGCCTTGCAGCATTTTCAAACTGCGGTGTCGCGGATGCGAAATTTCCCAGTAACCGTGGAGATGGTTTCGCGTTTCCGCACGGCACGGCAGCAGGGTGAGATCCTTCGTGCCTTGAAACGCGGTGAGATTGATCTGATTATCGGTACGCACCGCTTGATTTCATCGGATGTGCAGTTCCGAAATTTAGGTATGTTGATTGTCGATGAAGAACAGCGTTTCGGCGTGGCGCAGAAAGAAAAGCTTAAGCAAATGGCAAAAAATATCGATGTGCTTTCACTTTCCGCGACGCCGATTCCAAGAACGCTGAATATGGCAATAGGCGGAATACGGGATATGTCCGTACTGGATGAACCGCCCGAGGATCGTTTGCCCGTTCAAACCTATGTATTGGAATACGATCCGATTATCATCGGTGAAGCGATTCGGCATGAGCTTGCGCGCGGCGGTCAGGTGTTTTATCTATACAACCGTGTGGAATCTATTGACCGTCTTGCCGCGAAAATGGCCCGAGAGTTTCCAAGCGCCAGTGTGGCGGTTGCGCACGGTCAAATGGAACGTGAAGAGATCGAAGAAATTTGGCAGGCGCTGATTGACGGAAAAATCGACATTTTAGTATGTACAACGATCATTGAAACGGGCGTGGATGTACCGAATGCCAATACTTTAATTATCGAAGACGCGGATCGCATGGGGCTGTCGCAATTGCACCAGCTTCGCGGACGGGTAGGGCGTTCAGGACGGCGTGCGTATGCCTATTTCACGTACCGGCAGGGCAAGGCTGTCTCTGAAATTGCGGCAAAGCGGTTGGCTGCCATTCGGGAATATGCGGAATTCGGCGGCGGTTTCCGTATTGCGCTTCGTGATTTGGAAATTCGCGGTGCGGGCAACATGCTCGGCGCTGAGCAGCATGGACATTTGGATGCAGTTGGCTACGATATGTATATCAAATTGCTGAATGAAGCAGTTCTCGAAGAAAAAGGCGAGATTCCGGTTGAGGTGAAAGAGTGCAAGATGGATATTCCGCTGGATGCGTATATCCCGGAATCGTATATTTTCTCATCGGCCGGACGTATGGAAATGTATAAAAAAATTGCGTTGATTGAGACATCGGCTGATCTCGATGATGTTGCCGACGAATTGTTTGATCGGTATGGAGAGTTTGGCAGACCGGTACACAATTTGATGCAGATTTCTTTGGTGCGGCATATGGCGCAGCGCGCGGGTCTTACGTTGGTTCGGGTGCAAAACGGTGAAATCAATTTGTTTGCCGACCGGTTTGATGTGGCGCGCTGGAGCGTTGTGGCGTATGAATGGAACAATAGACTACGCTTCATTACATCGGCAAAAACATATTTATCGTATCGATTGCGAAAAAATGAAGAGGCAGTAGATATTTTGGCGCGTATGCTGGGACAATATGAAAACGCAAATCAAGATGAATGAGATTTTTACAGTGTCTGCCGCTGTTATGGCGACAGGCGCTGTAAGCTGAATTGCAAATGCAGTAAATTGTCATGTTTTGGGACGGATTTTTGCGCAAAAACAGGGATATAAAATGCAATAAGCAGAAAATTTTGTAAAATTCAAAAAAAGTATTGCAATTTACGCTCCGCTATGCTATAATTCTATCGTTGTCAGTTCGGCCCGTTGGTCAAGCGGCTAAGACATCGCCCTCTCACGGCGAAAACGGGAGTTCGATTCTCCCACGGGTCACCAAAACACGCAAGGACGAATCTTGTATATTGTGAAGAATGTTTTTGCATTGGAAGAAAAAACCGCCTAAGTCTTATGATTTAGGCGGTTTTTTTGTAAAACGAAAACTATGCGATAGCCGCGTGGTTGAAAAAAGGTTAACGGGTGAGGAAAATCCTCCGTTTGT
>CATYXQ010000071.1 GCA_958414825.1 uncultured Eubacteriales bacterium
CAGCGATGCACAGGGTGATATCGCGGTTTTGAAAATTGATGAAAAGGATCTGCCCTATGCTACAATCGGCGACAGTTCTAAACTGGTTGTAGGCGAGGAAGTTGTGGCAATCGGCAATCCGCTCGGTGCGCTCGGCGGCAGTGTGACAAACGGTATCATCAGCGCACTGGATCGGGAAATCACGATCGACGGTCAGAAAATGCAGCTTTTGCAGACCAATGCGGCGATCAATCCCGGCAACAGCGGCGGCGGACTCTTTAATATGAAAGGCGAATTGATTGCGGTTGTCAATGCAAAGAGCGCGGGTTCCACAATCGAGGGGCTGGGCTTTGCAATTCCGATCAATTATGCTTATGATATTGCCAGGGAACTGATGGACAACGGATATGTGACCGGTCGTCCTACGCTTGGCATTACCTATATCGAGATTGATGATTATATGGATCTTATGCGCTATCGTGTGAATTCCTACGGAATTTATGTCTATGACGGCGGTACTACGGAGCTTAAAAACGGCGACCGTATAACCAAGATCGGCGATTATGAAGTGACCAATTCAGCGACGCTTAAGAGCGCGATCCAAAGCTATAAGGTCGGCGATACCATAACGATCACCGTTGTACGCGCCGGCGTATATACCGAGATTACCGCAACGCTGGTTGAGGATAAGCCGATCGAAAGCGGCATAGAACTGCAGACGGACAACAATTGAAAATACAAATGGGGCTGCCGAATTTAACAGCCCCATTTGCAGATATGGAGGTGGACATATGTATAAGATTCTGGTGGTAGACGACGAGGAAAAAATCCGTGAACTGATCGGAAAATATGCAAAATTTGAAGGACACACCGTAGATTTTGCCTCCGACGGCATGGAAGCGGTTGAAAAATGCCGTGCCGTCAATTATGACTATGACGTCATTGTCATGGATATTATGATGCCCGGACTGGACGGATTTTCGGCCTGCCGTGAAATTCGCAAAAAATCGGATGTGCCGATTTTGATGCTCAGCGCGCGGGGAGAGGAATACGATAAGATCAACGGCTTTGAACTCGGAATCGATGATTATGTCGTCAAACCCTTTTCTCCGAAAGAACTCATGCTGCGGATTGAAGCGATCTTAAAGCGCACGCAGAAAGCGGAGACTTCGGTCGAGGCCGACGTATATAAATGCGGCGGTCTGGAGGTCAATTTTACCGCTCGCCGTGTTTATGTGGACGGCGTTGAGGTGAATTTGTCACCGAAAGAGTATGATTTGCTCTTTTACATGATCAAAAACCGGGACATTGCGCTGACACGGGAAAAGCTTATTAATAAGGTGTGGGGCTATGACTTTTTCGGCGGCGACCGCACGCTGGATACGCATGTGAAGCTGCTGCGCAAGAGCCTTGGCCCGTACAGCGGATTTATCGTTACGCTGCGCGGCGTCGGATACCGTTACAGCGACGGTGAAAAATAACGTATGCAGATCGTCAGGCATCCCCGCCAAATGGCAAAAATGCGGGTTCGGCTATTTGCGACGTTTATTGCGTTTGTTTTGATTGTTATTTTTCTCGTATGGGGATTTCAGATTTTTTTGCTGGATCAGTTTTATTATCAGGTTACGAAGAATCGGATGGAAACCGCTTCCTATCAAATTGAGACTGCGCATCGTGATGACAACGGAGATTTTGTCAAAAATGTTTACAGCATCGGCGTCAATAATGAGTTTTGCATCAGCGTATTCGGAAATGACGGAAAGCTGATTACATCCGCAGATGTGGGCGGCGGCTGCATCATTCACAATGTGGACGATAATCTTTTGAACCAATTGTATGCGGCGGCGCTCGAAAACGGCGGTTCTTACTTTTACCGTGCTTCTCTTGAGGGATTCCAGAACGGAGAAAACAGTCATACGAAGGCTTTGGGAACCCGTTACAGTGTGCGGGACAGGCTTTTATATACCGCAGTGCGGCAGACCAATGCGGGCGTGATTATTATGATGTTTGACAGTCCGGTGACGCCGGTCAATATGATCAAAGGCGCTCTGGCGCTGCAACTCATGTTTGTGACTGTCATTATGACGTTGCTTGCGGGCTGTATGGCCAATCTTCTGGCAAAACGTCTCTCACAGCCGATTGCCGAGGTGAATCGTGCCGCGAAAAAGCTGACGGCGGGAGAGTATGATGTAGAATTTTCCGGCGAGGGCTATCGGGAGATACAGGAGCTTTCCAACACGCTGAATCTCGCAGCGCAGGATCTGCAGCGAACCGACCGTATGCAGAAAGAACTGATTGCCAATATTTCGCATGATTTGCGCACGCCGCTGACTTTGATTACCGGTTATTGTGAAATGATGCGGGATATTGAGGGGGAGAACACGCCTGAAAATATGCAGGTCGTTTTGGATGAAACAGCGCGTCTTTCTTCTCTTGTCAGTGATCTGATTGATCTCTCAAAATATCAGAGCGGCGTGCAGAAGCTGGAATTGGAGAGCGTGGATATGGATTATCTGATGCTGGAAACGGTGGGACGCTTCCGCAAGCTTCTGGCGTGCAAGGAGTATACTTTTGTATATGAAAGCACAGGGCCGAAATTTGCCAGGTGCGATAAGAAGCGGATTTTGCAGGTGTTGTATAATCTGATTAATAACGCCGTTAATTATGCGGGTGAAGATAAGACGATTATTCTGCGTCTAATCGATGGAACAAACGGAAAATGCCGCGTTGAGGTGAGCGATCACGGAGAGGGCATTCCGAAAGAGGATTTGCAGTATATTATTGACCGGTATTATAAGGTGGATAAGGTGCATAAGCGCGCAGTCAACGGTACCGGGCTTGGTCTTTCCATTGTCAAAAATATTTTGCAGGCGCACGGCGCGCAGTTCGGTGTGCAAAGTGAAATCGGACAGGGTAGCACGTTTTATTTTGAAATTTAGGTGCACTTTTAAAAAATTCCGGTTTTTGGGCGGTATGGCGTGAATCGGCGCTCCTAATTAAGGAGCGCCGATTCACATTGTTTTTTCGGGGGGCATCTTTTGGACGTAATTGGGGCCCTCTTGGGGAACACTCGCGCGTTTGCAGTGGTTATGCGTCGCCCTGATAACGGAAGTTTTTTTGAGTTGGAAAATTTCGGTTTTTTTCGGAAAAAGGGAATGTTTTATCTTTTTCGTTTGTGTTTTCGACTTGGTTCTTTAGCGCCGAGCAGTGCGCCGCCTGCAGCCAAAAATGCACCGAGACCCGCCAGAATGGCTTCTTTTGCAAAGCTGTCGCCGCCAAAAACGACGGACATGGCGATGACCAGCAAAAGAACCGCGCCTGCGGCCGCGACTCCGCACATGAATTTTTGATCCGGGGCTCCTTTTGCACCGATAAAACCGCAAAACAGCATGGTCATCCCAAAGGCGATTTCGCCGTAAAGAGTCAGATTTGCTGTGGGATCGTCTCCTGCGTTGGCAATTGCGCAGAAGATAAGACAGAGAATCAGAGCAAATACCAGTGTAATCCCTACCGTTATTGCAATTCGAACCGATAAGGGAAGTTTGTCAAATGACCGTTTTGACATAGCAGCCTCCACGTTTTTTAGTACAGGATATGCTGTAAAGGGGGGCGATAGAACTTTTGGACGGTCTTATTCCAAAGACGCGGATTTGATTTTTGGGAAAAGCCGCCTTTATGGATTTATCTTCGCTGTGAACCGCCCGTAGAATACAAAACTGAGAAAAATATTTCTGCTTTGCAATAGCTTTGCGGCATTTGCTGAATTTGTTTATAAATTATGGGCGCCTTCTACATAGAAGGCGCCCATCGGTGCTCTTTGAAAAATATCCGCCTATTCTTCCAACGCTTTCTTCTTGTCGGCAGCGCTGACGTCCACACTGCGGACGGCGCTCTTGAGCAGACGCATTTTTGTACCGGCTTTGCTGGTCTCAATGGTGATGGTTTCATCTTTGATGGATACGATTTCTCCGATAATACCGCCGATGGTCGTGATCTCGTCGCCGACAGAAAGGGAGTCCCGCATATTCTGCGCTTCTTTTTCCTGCTTTTTCTGGGGACGGATCAAAAGGAAATAGAAAATGGCGACCATGACAACCAACATTAGAATGGTCGGAAGGGCGCCGGCCAGTCCTCCGGGCGTCGCCTGCGTATCGGTCGCCGCGTCCGCAGCGTCCAGAAAGAATTTGAACATTGAATGCCTCCGTGATTTTGTATTTCAGAAATTCTTTTTTATTATACTATAGAGTCGCCCGCATTTGCAAGCTTTTTTTCAAAATTCATCTGCTCTTCATAAAATTTACAAAAAAGGATAAAAAAATCATGGAAATGACTTTACAAATTTTTTCGGACATGCTATAATGACCGCAGTAAAAAAATCTTTAAGAGCGGTACGAGAGACCGGCAAGATTTGTTTATAGAAACACGCCGCGCGCGTTTTTATGTCTTGCAGGTTGGTACCGGGCAGGATTTTTTTTTGCCTGTTTCCCGCTTTTTAAAGAAAATATGTGGAGGATTTTATGAGCAACAGCAAAAACGCAATCCCCGAAAACGGCATTTATGACGCGCGTAAACTCGGCGTGCCGAAAATGCTGATCCTCGGTCTACAGCATTTGTTCGCCATGTTCGGCGCAACGGTGCTGGTTCCGCTTCTGACCGGCCTCAGCGTTTCGTCTACGCTCCTTTTTGCAGGTCTCGGAACTTTGTTTTTCCATTTGGTTACCGGTGGGAAAGTACCTGCATTCCTCGGCTCTTCCTTTGCGTTTCTCGGCGGATACGGCGCGATTACCGCACTTGCCGATGAAAACATGTCCAAGGCGCAACTGTTGCCGTATGCATGTCTCGGCGTGGCCTGCGCGGGGCTTGTATATTTGATTCTGGCGGCGCTGATTCAGTTTGTTGGCGTAAACAAGGTGATGCGCTATTTTCCGCCGGTTGTCACCGGCCCGATTATTATTTCAATCGGTCTCGGACTTGCCGGTTCGGCGGTGAACAACTGTCAGACAAACTGGTTGGTTGCGCTGATTGCGCTTGCCATCATTGTCATCTTCAACGTATGGGGACGCGGCATGGCAAAGATTGTGCCGATTTTGCTTGGCGTTCTCGGTTCTTGCGCGATTGCGGCTATTTTGGCCGTATGCTTCGGCAAACCGGTTATTGTAAACGATGCGGAATACATAGCGATTGCCGGCAAGGAAAATCTTCTTCTGTTTTCGTCTGCGGCGCTGGAGCAACTGAAAAGCGCCGCCTGGATCGGTCTGCCTTTCAAATGGCAGGACACCGTCTTTGCGATTGACTGGTCGAATTCTTCTCTGATTATCAGTTCGATTGTGGCGATTGTTCCGATTTCTCTTGCGACGATGATGGAGCATATCGGCGATATTTCCGCCATCTCTTCTACCGTAGGTAAAAACTTCATTGCAAACCCCGGTTTGCACCGCACGCTGCTCGGAGACGGTCTGGCTACTACATTTGCCTCTCTGTTCGGCGCGCCGGCCAATACGACCTACGGCGAAAACACGGGCGTGCTTGCGCTTTCCAAAGTATACGATCCCCGCGTGATCCGCATTGCTGCGGTATTTGCTGCGGTTCTGTCTTTTTGTCCAAAGTTCGCCGCGATTGTCAATCTGATTCCTACGGCGGTTATCGGCGGCATTTCCTTTGTGCTGTACGGCATGATCTCGGCTATCGGTGTGCGCAACGTCGTTGAGAATAAGGTTGACTTTACAAAGAGCCGCAATTTGATCGTGGCTGCCATTATTCTTGTATGCGCGCTTGGCCTCGGTTCAGTCAGCTTTTCTATCGGCGGCGTGGGCATTACGCTGTCAGCTCTGGCTGTGGCTTCCATTGCGGGCATTGTTTTGAATGCGATTCTCCCCGGCAAGGACTATGAGTTTGGCCGGGATGAAAGCGGCGATCAGGCTGTGGATTTCCAGATCAATTCTTCTAAAAAATAAAGCAAAAAGTCGTTTGAAATCAGAGCGTTGCAATAGACGGGGCGGCGGTAATTTTTACCGCCGCTTTTTGTCGCTTTGAACACATTTTTGCGGTGTTTTTTTATGTATGCGCGGGTAAAGAAAGGTTGAAAAGATTTGGAAACTGTGCTATAATTAAAAAAATAAAAAGATTGTGAAGAGGTGTTATTGGCATGGCTGAAATGAATTCTGCCGGGCGCGTTCCCGTTCCGCAGGGGGCAAGGAAACGCTCCGAACATTCCGCTTCATATTTTCGAGAACCTTTTGGCGCTTTTCCGAAAGTGGTTGGCGTCCTGCTGATCGTTTTGTTTTTATCTCTGATTATCATGTTTTCTTTGTTTTCCGCATTGAGTTATCGTCATCATGCGCAGAAAGAAGAGGCAGAGGCGCTTGCTGCGGAAATCGAGGCGCAGCGGCAGCTTTTGGCGCTGGCTGATGCACAGGCGTCGGTTGTATTGCCCATAGAGGAGCCGAAAATTGCCTATGCCGCTTACACAGCGGACAGCCGGACGCTCGGCGGCGTTATCGACAGTGAATACGCCATTTTAATTGATCAGGAGAACAATACGGTGCTCGCTTCTCTGAATGGGGATAAGCGCATCTATCCCGCTTCCATGACGAAGGTCATGACGTTGATTGTCGCTGTTGAGCATATGCAGGATTTGAACGAGATGTATACGTTCAGTTATGAAATTATCAATCCTGTCGTGGAGGCAGGCGCGTCTATTGCGGGCTTTTCTTCAGGAGAAAGCGTGACGCTTTTGGATCTGTTATATGGTGCGGCGCTGCCATCGGGCGCGGATGCAACTGCGGCAATAGCCGATTATGTGGCCGGATCCGAAACAACGTTTGCGGAATTGATGAATGAAAAGGCCGAAACGCTCGGTCTGAAGAACACGCATTTTGTGAACGCCAGCGGTCTGCACAACAAAGATCATTATTCTACGCCGCATGACATTGCGCTGATTTTTGAATATGCGATGCAGATCCCGCTGTTAAGAGAGGTTTTGTCTACGTATCAGTATACGACTACGCCGACCGAGCAGCATCCTGAGGGGTTGCTGCTGACCAGTACGCTTTTCAGCCGTGTGCGCGGAGACGAGCCTGGAAACGCGGAGATCGTTGCCGGAAAGACCGGGTATACGCTGGAGGGCAAAAATTGTCTGGTATCCATGGCGCAAACGCCGGACGGATGTTCGTATATATTGGTTACGGCGAGCGCTTCGGGAAAATACGCGCCGATTTATGATGCAATTGACGTATACCGCGATTATTTGCCCGACGCGCAGGGATAAAATTAATCGGAAAAAACATTCCGAATTTAATATTGTAGTCAATTTGGCTTTTTTGTATAATGGTTTTAGTAAAAATGAAAAGTAGTGGAGATTTATATGAAAAAGCATTGCTTGAAAATCGTAAGCTTTCTTTTGCTTTTGACATTTTTATTTCCGACTGCAAGCGCGGCTGTGCCGCGTTTAACTGCAAATCCGTTGCAGCAAAATGCGATTTCGGCGCAGTCGAGCGCCGAGGCGCTGTACAAGCTCGGACTTGTGCAGGGCTATGCCGCGGCG
>CATYXQ010000072.1 GCA_958414825.1 uncultured Eubacteriales bacterium
GCTGTGCCGACGCCGCAGTTTCCATGTTGTCATTGCAAAGGTCAATGCTCGTATCATTTGGAGAAATGGAACGCAGTAAAATTTATATAATGAATGCGCTCACAGGCGCAGGAGTATTTATCGTCATAATTGCGCTCGGTATAAGTATGATAGTTAAAAGCTCGAAAAAAACAACAAAAAATGAATAAATCAAGATTAGCAAAAATAGCAGCAGCCGGTTTTGCTTCAATAGCTGTCGGTGTGGTTCTAAAAAAATTATTAGAAAGGATAAAAAGATATGGCGAAGTCAAAATTAGTTAAAGCAAATGAAAAGATTGCCGAAAAGGTTACAGAGGGCTTTCAAAAAATAAGCGATACGGTAGTAGGCGGATATTCTAAGATTGAGAATACAGTAGTTGACGGATATGAAAAAATTGAGGATAAATTTGTTGACCGATATTTAACAAAAGAAGGTGAAACAATCGAGCAGTCAAAAAAAAGATTAAAACAGGAACAAGATGAATTAAAACAAAAAAATCACTGATAATTATTAGCAGTGCAAAGACCGCAGATATTTTTAATGAATATCTACGGTCTTTTTATTTTCCACGTTCTCCACCATTAAGAATTGAATTTGAAAAACAATATCAATTCTGGAGGAATGACAATGAAATATACAGACAAGCAAAAGGAGCATATCAGGCATTGTTTTGACAGCTATTGCAAAAAGACAATATGGTATCAGGCTATCAATCTTTACCGTGCAAATGCTAAATATGCGGAGCGCAATGTTTCTTTTGAGGAAATTCTGAATGATTATTTTTCAGAGTGCTACGATACATATCCAATTTTACAATATCACTTTGAAGCCTTTGAATATCACTTTTCTGTCAATGATTATAGTTTGGGAAAGGCATTATTGCAGTTACCAAAGAAAAAACGCGATGTGATTTTGATGTATTACTTCGCAAATTTCAAGCTGACAGAGATTGCGAAAATGCTTGGAAAACCGCACCAAAATATCAGCTACATTCATATCCGGGCATTAAAAAAGCTGCGTGAAATTATGGAGGGCGGTAAAGATGAATAAGTATATCCCGCCCGACTTTGAAACAATCCAAAAGGCAAATGCAGGTGACTCCGCTGCCATGCAAAAACTGTTGGCACATTACAACGCATACATTATGTTTTTTGCAAAATACAACGGTATTGTCAACTATGTGTACGCAGAGGAAATCAAAGCAAAACTGATGAAAGCAATATTAAAATTTGATATTGACAGATAAACGGATTGAGAGTAACCACAAAACGGTTACTCTTTTTCTTTACCCCCAATTTTATGAAAGGATTGATTTTATGAAACAGTTTGATGAAGAAATACAAGCAGCTAAAAAAGAAGTTGAACAGCTTACCCATCGGCAAGACCGCCTTATTTCAAAGCTGAAAGTCGAAGAACGCAAGAAACGGACAAGGCGGCTGATTGAGCGAGGAGCGATTTTGGAAAGCGTGATTGGAAATGCAACGGATTTCACAAATGAGCAGATACAAAGCATTTTAACCGATATATTCTCTAACGCAGAAACAAGAGCAAAGGTTAAGCGAATACGGGAGCAAAACGGGGACGTGGGAAATCCCTTGTTTTAGCAAGGGCGCACTTATACACCGTAAACGGTGTGTGCGTACTCCGTAGGCTCTTGCAGAGAGCAGATGAAAACAAATTTTGTTTTCATTCGCAGGGAAAAGGCATTTTCCCCGCACCCTTTTTGCGGACTTGATTTATAGTATCAAAGCGAGTTTGACACTATAAATACAAGTATAAACTATTGTATCACAGCTTGAATTTACGGGCGTTTAGTGATATAATACACAATAGATAAATGAGAATTTGGAGGAATACAAAAATGTCTGAATGGAATGCTGAACAATATTTGAAATTCAAAAATCAGAGAACTCAGCCGGCTGTTGATTTAGCCAATCGACTTATAAAATATAAACCGAACAAAATACTTGATATTGGGTGCGGTCCGGGAAACAGTACAGCAGTTCTTGCTGATACATTCCCTAATGTACATATACTCGGTGTAGACAATTCTGATGATATGATAAAAAAAGCAGTTAAAGCATATCCAAACATCAATTTTCAACTATGTGATGTTACTTCGGAACTTGATAAGCTTGACAGTTATGATGTTATTTTTTCAAATGCTTGTCTGCAATGGATACCAAATCACAAGACGTTTATCCCTAAGCTAATGGATAAGCTAAATATCGGTGGCATTTTGGCAGTACAAATACCAATGAACAGTCAGGAAAAATTATTTAAGATAATGGACAAAGTAGTAAAAGAGCCTAAATGGAATTTTTCTTTATCTGATGTAGAAACAAACGGAACATTGCTGCCAGAGGAATATTTTGATATACTTGCCGCCTGTTCAAGCAATTTTGATATATGGGAAACAGTGTATTATCACAATATGCCAACCATTCAAGCTATGCTTGAATGGGTAAAAGGTACAAGATTAAGACCTTATCTTAATGCGCTTGACAGTAATACAGCGACAGAATTGGAGCAAGAAATTTTTAACCTTGCAACAGACGCTTATTCAACACAGCAAAACGGTGAAATAATATTCAAATTTCGTAGATTTTTCTTTACAGCAGTAAAATAAAAATACATACCACAATTCAGAGCAATCGAAAAACGATTGCTCTTTTTTATTGCCCGAAAGGAGGCTTTACTATCGCAATATATCATTGCAGTATAAAAATAATCAGTCGTAGCAAGGGCAAATCCGCCGTTGCCGCAGCCGCATACAGAAGCGGCGAAAAGCTGATAAATCAGTATGACGGTATTGTTCACGACTATACAAGAAAAGGCGGAATTACACATACGGAAATTCTGTTACCCTCGCACGCTCCGCCCGAATTTTCAGACCGTTCTATCTTGTGGAACTCGGTAGAGAAAATCGAGAAAGCAAAAAACTCACAGCTTGCGAGGGAAATTGAAATTGCAATCCCGAAAGAATTATCACCCGAACAGCAAATTGAACTTGCGCGGCAGTATGTAAACGATAATTTTGTATCTGCCGGAATGTGCGCCGATTTTGCTATCCACGATAAAAAAGACGGAAACCCGCACGCCCATATTATGCTCACTATGCGGCCATTGGAACAAAACGGACAATGGGGCGCAAAGTCAAAAAAGGAATACATTGTTGACGAAAACGGCGAGCGTATCAAGCTGAAAAACGGTAATTACAAGACAAAAAAGGTCAATACGGTTGATTGGAACGAGCGGGACAAAGCGGAATTGTGGCGGTCAGCGTGGGCGGAACTTGCCAACAAATATTTAGAGCAAAACGCCATTTCTGAACGCATAGACCACCGTTCTTTTGCAAGACAAGGGATAGAGAAAATCCCCTCAATCCATTTAGGCGTTGCCGCTTCTCAAATGGAACGCAAGGGCATTGAAACAGAGCGAGGAAATCTAAACCGTGAAATCTCATTGACAAATAAAATACTTGTGGAAATTAAGACGAAAATCAATAGTTTGAAAAAGTGGATTGCAAAATTTACCGCCGAGAAACCCGAGCCTGTCAAGCCGGAAAGTATTATTGATTTGCTGAATAAGCGGTCAACCGAAAATATCAGCCATTGGCAGAAGTTACGGGACTTAAAAGCCATATCAAAAGCGGTTGTCTATTTGCAGAACAACAATATTTTTACCATTCCGCAGCTTGATGAAAAAGTAACCGGGTTACGGAATGAATATTATACCGTGAGACGCAATCTAAAAGCAACGGAAAACAAATTATCGGATTTATCCGAAAAGCTGAAACAAGCGGAAATCTACCGCAAGTACCGCCCTGTTTACAAGGAATATTCAGCGCAAAAACCGAAGAAAAAAGAAAAATTCTATAACGACCACACCGCCGAGTTGATTTTATACGATTCGGCGGTTCGTTTTTTGAAACGGAATTTTAATCACGGCAAATTGCCCGTTGCGGAGTGGCGAGCGCAGATTGAGGAATTAACGCCGAAAAAGAAATCTCTTTATGCGGATATGTATAAGCTCCGTGATGAAGTGAAAACGGTTGAAGATATTAAAAAACAGCTTGACAGTATCGCCAAAACACAGTCAAGGCAAAAGAGCCTAAACCTTGAAAACGAACGCTAAAGGACGAAAGGAGTATTTGAAAATGGCAGTATTCAGAGTGGAACGAACAAAGGACTATGTTACCATGTCAAACCGGCATTTCAAGAATAAGAATTTATCCTTAAAGGCAATTGGCTTATTATCTCAAATGCTGTCCCTGCCCGAAGAATGGGACTTTACCTTAAAAGGGCTTGCCTATATCAACAAAGAAAGCGTTGACGCTGTTCGGACAGCAATATGGGAGCTTGAAAAAGAGGGATATGTTGTCCGCCGGCAAACAAGAAAACAGGACGGCACAATGGGAAAAATGGAATATATCGTTTTTGAAAAGCCGCGGAGGTAAAAGCCAAATACGGCTTTGCCAAGATTGGGTTTACCGGTGTTGGAAAATCCGACGTCGGTAAATCCAACGCAATAAATATATATAACTAATTAAATAATTTAGTCAATAAAATATAGATTGAATTAAATACTTATCTTATCCTATCTTATCATTTCCGAAAAGATAGGATTTTTATATACGGAGGTTACAGAAAATGAATGACACAAAACAAAATACAGAGCAATGCCCCACGATACAAAAGAAAATCGGACGGACAACATATACCGTCAATTTACATTTCAGCAAGACAAGCAAGGAAAATATGACGGATAAAGTTATTCGACTTATCAAGCATTCCGCAGAAAACGGATAACATAAAATTTTTCAGAAAATTTTTTTATTATGTCCTTGACATATCGTCCGAAACGGAACCGTTACCTGTCACAAAATCGGACAGACCTGTATCTATGTAACTACACAAGACGGGCGCTATACAAACCAGAAAACACTGACCGTGTATGACCCCTGCACAGAAGTCACCACCAATTTGCGGCGCACGGCAATGATCGTCGGTGCAACGCAGACGCTTAACGCCGCGGCTTTGCCCCGTACTGCTATGCAACGCCTCTCCTATTCCAGCAGCAATTCGGACGTCGTCAGCGTCAGCCCGCATGGGATTCTCACTGCGCAAGCGCTCGGTTCCGCTGAGATTACGATAACTTCTGTAACCAATCCGGATATACGGACTTCTGTAACCATTACCGTTTATGAGAATCCGCTGACCAATGTTCGGGCAAATATTGAAAACGGCAGATTCCGGATCAAGAATACTTGGCTGAAGAAATGGGTATGCACTGCCTCCTCCGGCACGGCATCGTCTTTGCATATGGCGTCTGATACGTCAAACTATGAAGATACGTTTGATTTTACAGAGGTTGACGGATACTATGCGATTTTTCTGACGACTTCTTACGGAACGTTTTATATCGGAGAGAATCCAGGTCAGGATCCCTCTGCACTCATGCACACGGTTATGATGCCCAGAATTACAAGCTTGTGTATGGTTCCGGACTGCTGCCTGTGGGAAATCTTTGAAACCGATTCGGGGGAATACAGTTTCCGCAATGTCGAGAGTCAACATTTCCTTTACAGCACCGGCGGTGTTCTTCAAACCGCTAAACTTGGCGCTATCCTCGGCAATCCTGCTATGTATCCTTGCTTCTGGAATATTCTTAACGCTGCTTCTAATGAACTCTATATGCCCTTGAATTTAAATCAAAAATATAGTGGTATTAACGATCCGTATGTAGCCGATTGGGGGTGCTGCTTATGCTGTGTCGGAGATGTGCTGTCTTATTATGCGCCTGAGCATGATGATTATCCCAACGGTTATTCAGTCAACGATCTGATTGATCGCGGTTGGTGGAAGCATGTCACTGATTATGGAGAACTATCTTACTGGCCCAATTTGATTAGTTGGAGCGGTTATATCAATGCCCCATCAGATATTGATGAATTTTATTCGGTCGTAAAAAGTGAAATTGATTCAGGACACCCTGTAGTTATTCATTGCTTCAACAATGATAACAAGCATCAGCATTGGACTGTAGCTTATAAGTATATCAATAACTGTCAGAGCCTGGAAGATATTTTTGTTTTAGATCCCGCCAACTACGCAGAGCCGAATAATCCTACCGGATTATTCATTTCCCTTAAAGAATCTATAGACAGATATGATTACAAAGAGGTTGTCGGCTATAAAACCACTGCATCTAAGAATTAGCCAATCTAACAATGCCCGGTTACTTTTTGTAACCGGGCATTTTCTTTTCTGCAGATCCTTATTTTGACTCAGCAATCATTACAGATTTCATTACATTGTATACAAAATCAAGATCATTTTCTTTTAATATTAGTGTGAAAGAATACAAATACTCATCGTTCAATTGTACATAACAGTCATATTGCACGATTCCGAATTCTGTCCGTTCTTGTGTTAATAATAAATAATCATGCCCATTGTCTAAAATGCCAGTTTTATAATCTTGATCACTTTTTGATATACCCCGTGCAGGCCATTCTCCCTCTGGCCAAGAAAACACACCTTCATCTAAAATAACATCAATGGTATTCTTGTTTCTGCCTTCCAGTTTATACGGGTAAATCCATTGGCTTATAAAGCATTCAAAAATATTATTTTCTGTAACCTCAGCAAAGCATGTATACCCACTGCCCTCAACGCGTTCTGTATATTCCCATTCTGATGGCAAATTTATGCAAACATCGAATAAATTAAAAGGGTAGAGATCCTTAAACCCGAAAGGGCCAGGCAGAAAATCTTTATTAATTACAGAAACATCTATAATCACTTTATGGATATTTTCACTGCTTTTTTCAGTATAGAACAAATTGTAACTCATGAGTCCTATGGGGGCAAACCAAAGCACGACATTTTCAGAATCGTAATTTTTGGTTAAAAAATGATCGTCAATTTCCGCAGGCGCTGATTCAAACATATTTGTCGTTTCCAATGTTATGCTTACCGTTGACTCCGTAGTGTTCACAGGTTCACAACTGACCGCTTCACTGCTCATATTTGTTGCGTTGGTATTTACCGGCGGTTTTGTATTGCAGGAAAAACATACCGTGCAAAGCAAAACAAGTATTACCATCACAAGCAACCGTTTCATACCGATCAACCTCACATTCTCTATATATTCCAAAATTTTCCCAGACTCATTTCGATATAATCATAACATAAATATCACAGTTTTGCAACACGCAATCCAATATTGCAAAATAATTTTTTGCCGCAAAGAGAACCAATATCAATAGCATCGTATCCAGGCACCGCAGTACGCTCCCCGCTGTGACGCACCGACTGAGCTTTGTTGAACCGATGACAAAGTTCGAGCTTCTTTAGACTAAAATCGGATAAATAC
>CATYXQ010000073.1 GCA_958414825.1 uncultured Eubacteriales bacterium
ACCTATCTGCCGCTGAGATTCATTGCGGAAGCGTTCGGCGCTGATGTAAGTTGGGGTGCAGAGACAGCAAAAATCACAATAATAAAATAAACAGATTTTATCGCGAAATTCAACAAAGGTTCAGGTGCATCTGAAAGTTATTTTTTAAAACAGTCATCATCCAAAAACAGTTGCAAGGAGATAAATATGATTGCAAGTCTTGCCAAAAAGAGAACCGCTTGTTTCCTTTTTTTCATCGTGCTGTTGATTTCAACATGTGTTTGTTTGTCTATTGTTTCAACAGCGGATGAAAATGTTGTGTACGTCAGTTACTCAAATGGAAATGACGGAAACGCGGGAACGGCTGAATCGCCGTTGAAAACCGCAACTGCGGCCATAAATGTCCTGCAAGCGGGCGGTACTGTGGTCATCACGGATCGGTATACAATGGATTCGGATATATCAACAGTCGCGGGATTGCCCACTTATGTAGAGCCTGCGCATACCGGAAAAATTACGTTTACTTCGGTATACGGCGGAGTTGATTACCGTCAAAACGGCGCGGTTCTGTATTTTCCGAAAAAAATGACTTACAGTTGCAGCGGAAATGTGATATTTCAGAATATTACGTTTGAAAGTCAAGCTGTAGAAGTATATATGGTCGGGAATTTCAACAGCATACATTTTGCAAAAGGTTTTGAAGCCAGGAATACTTCTGGCGATGCCAAATTCCTGTTTGCCATCGGCGGATATCTTGCGCCGCAAAGCGCGGATCTGTCTGCAGATAAAGATTCCAATATCACGATTGAATCGGGTTCATTCAAACGGGTGATGGGCTTTTCATGGCAAAAAGGAACGGCAATTTATACGTTTACCGGTACGGCAAACATTACCGTCAGCGGCGGTGCAATTGATGTACTGTACGGCGGGTCCGCTTTAAATCATTACAGCGGGAATCTGCGGCTTGTTGTCAGCGGAGGAACGCACGGAACCATTTATGCAGCAGGTGATGTAACCAGACCGCTGCTTGGCACCGCAGAAATTCGATTGCTCGGCGGATCGGTAAAAAACATTTATATAAATAATGTAATAGGAAACGCGGCGCTTGTATTGGAAAACGGAAAACTCACCGGAGAAGCATCGGTTTCCTATAAAAACGATGAACTCGCCGCCGATGCCAAAGATTCAGTCAAAAAGCTCTTTTATAATACTGAAAACTTCAAAGAAACTTTGGTTTCTTCCATTGCTGGCATTACCGCCAAAGAGGGATACAGCAATCTTAAAAATATAGATACGGCCCCGCTCTTGGAAAATCAGGAAATAACGCCGATTACGCCGCCCGAAAAACCTCCGGTCACGCCTCCTGAAATCACCGAATTTCCGACCGGCGCGGGCACATCCGCAAGCGCAAATGCAGCATATGTCAGTTCAGCAAAAGGCGATGATCGAAATGCCGGAACTTTGGCTGCTCCCTTTAAAACCATAACCAAAGCAATAGAATCACTTTCGGCAACCGGCGGCGTCGTTGTTTTGACGGATCGTTACGTAATGGGGGAAAATACTGAAATCCTCAATGAAGTGCGCGTCTATACGGAGCCTGAACATATCGGGAAGATCATTATAACCGGTATTTACGACGGAGTAAACTATGGGGCGAAAGGCGCTCAGATTTATTTCCCGGAAAAGATGGCGTATAATTTGAACGGCGATACGACATTTGAATATCTTACGATCACAAGCGACGCAAATGATGTGTACTTTGCGGGGCAATTCCATAGAATGGAGTTCGGCGAAGGTTTTATCTGCAAAATCACATTGGGACAGGCAAAATTTGCTTTTGCCATCGGCGGATATTATTCGCCGCATACCTGGAGCTTACCCTCTGATCTCGATGCGCATATTATAATTCGGAGCGGAAGTTTTAAGCGAATCATGGGATTTGCCTATGTAAAGGGTGTCGCTACATTTACCTTTACGGGAACCGCTTATATTACGGTTTATGACGGACATATTGACCGCATTTATGGCGGCACCTCGCTAAACCATTACGGCGGAAGTGCCAAAATCCGTGTTGAGGGAGGCAGTCTCGGCGACATTTATGCCGCTGGGGATGCAACTCGCCGTCTGAACGGTTCTGCAACGATTGAATTGATGGGCGGAACGATAAAGAATCTGATTATCAACAATGTGCTTGGCGATACGGATATTCTGCTGGATCAGGCTGATCTTTCCGTCCTTCAGGTTTCCTATGCAAATGAAACCATAGCGGATCTTGCGTACGGAAGCAAAATCTCTCTTCGTTATAATTCCGTTTTTCACAAGGCCGAATGGGTAAATTCGCTGGAGGGATTGACGAAAATTGAGCGATTTGGCGCTGTATATCTCAAGCAGGGCGCTTCTGGAGACGGAAAAAGTGCAGATACGCCGACCGGAAATTTGGATACGGCCATCAAACTTTTGGCAAATGGCGGCGGATCGGTTGTCGTAATCGGGAATTACAATGTAAACGGCTATACCGAACCGGAACATGCTGAAGCGATTCAATTCGTCGGCCAGGCAGAACATCTCAGCGGCGGTTCGCTGACGATAAACGGTACATGGTCGCTTTCGGGCGAAACCTGTTTTGATCAGATCACCATAAACGGCAGCGGTGTATTTGAAGCACGCCATAATACGCTGCGTTTTGGCCGCGAAACGATTACAAACGGTCAATTTGATATTTTTGGCGGTTATGCACAGCACAGCGGGACAAAAGGCGCGTCGGGCAGAATCGAGATTTTGGGCGGCGACTTTCATACCGTCTGCGGTTTGGGTATAGGCGCTTCGGATACGCAGTTTGATACATCCTATATTGAAATCGGCGGCGGACATGTCAAAACGGTAGTCGGAGCTTCTTCTAAAGCAGGATATGCGGACGCCGTCACGGTTTCTGTCAGCGGCGGCACGATTGATGAAATTCGCATGACCGACGGAGAATCGTCGGGCGTTAAAAACGCTGCGCTTGAAATTTCCGGCGGTGAGATTGGAAATGTAAATTTGAACCGCGTTACCGAGCAGGCAACGCTCAGACTGAGCGGCGGCGCGATCCGTGATTTTAAATTTGAAAATACAGATTGTACAAAGACGTTAAGATACAATCCCGCAAAGACAGAAGACACGCTGATAGAGAGCCTTCAGAAGCAATTTAATGAAGTTCTGTCGGAAAAGACCGTATACGTAAGGAACGGAGCGGACGGAAATGGATTTACACCTGCCCATCCGGTGGGAAGCTTAGAGCAGGCTTTTGAAAATCTGTCTGTCGGCGGCGGAACGATTGTGATTTGCGGTCCGATTGCGATTACTGAAACGCTGACTTTGCCAAAAGCGGATACGCCGATTTTGCTGACCAGCGTATATGACGGCGTAGATTATCGGGATACGGAAAAAGCGCGGATTACCATGGGCGCGCATATCCTGTTCCAATCTGAGGTTTCACTTGAAGCGCTTGAAATCGAATCGGTAGAAAACTCGGTTTATCTGATTTTTGACGGCAACAAAGCAAAGGTTGGTGCGGATATGCGTTCGTTCATGGCGCCGAACGTATCCGCTTATACGGGACTTGTCGCCGGATCGAATACCGGAAAAGCGACTGTGAAAACCGATCTGACTGTTGAGAGCGGAATGTGGAACCATGTCTACGGCGGCAATATCGCGGGCGGTACATACGATAATTCCGATTTTAATCTAACCATTAACGGCGGTGAAATTTTCGGAAAAGTGATTGCAAGCGGTCGCGGCAATCAAAGCGGTGATTCCCACCTCACTGTAAACGGCGGAACGCTTTACTCGGGTATTTTCGGAACAGCACCCGCACCTGAAGAAGAATCCTACACCGGCAATATTGATATTACGATTTTCGGCGGTACGGTTTACGGTAAAATTACAATTGCAACCAGTTATGCGTCTGCTATGCTCGGAAAATACACGGTAACTGTAAAAGGCGGCGACTTTTCGCACTTGACCGATATTGAAGGCGATGAAAAGTACTCCGGAAGAATTACTTCGATATGCCATATCGACGAAAATGCAGACCTTTCTTCGGAGCGTGTCGATCACTTTACCTATCAAAATCCGATACGCAGAACCGCCGATCCGCGTATTGCGCTTGTAAACGGCATGTATTACTACGTTTACACATCCGGATCGACGCTCAGCGTTTATAAGGCAGCCAACGTATCCGACCTTGCTTACGCATTGCCGGAACTTGTTTGGGATGCAAGGGAAGTATCCGAAGCGCTTGAGGGGCGAACCGGCAATATTTGGCCTTCGGAAATCCAATATTTTTCTGCTGATGAATTCGGAGAAGAATATGCCGGGTGGTACCTTTTCTTTTCGACATACGATCCCGCTACAACTGAAAGCGGAAAAGTGGACGGCGGCAATCGGCGCAGTTATGTGCTGAAATGCACTTCCGACGAACTTCAGGGTGAATGGGTGAACCCGGAAACCGGTGAAAAAAATATTCCTGCGCGTTTTGGGAGCGATACCTACGACTGGGTTAACAAAACCGATTGGACAGCCGGTGAAAGCACACTTCGCTACGATGGCAAAACGTACGCGCTTTGGATTGGTCAGACAGGACGGGGAACAGAGGCATTTAAACAGACCATGTATCTCTCCGAACTCAAGAATCCTTGGACAGTAACCGGTCCGATTTTAGAACTGGTCAATCCGGAATACGATTGGGAACGTGTCGGTTACGGTTACAGTGCTACTGAAAAAATTTGGTATCCGGCGGTTATCGAAGGGGCGACGCCGATCTACGGCGCAGACGGAGAACTGTTTGTCCTGTATGCCGCCAGCGGATATTGGACGACAGAGTATTGCGTCGGCCAGATGAAGTTTCTCGGCGGTGATCTTTTTGATATTAAGAACTGGGAAAAGAGTCCGAAGCCGATCTTTTCCAAAAATCAAGAGGTAAACGGCGTCGGCGGTCTGTCTCCTGTCACAACGCCTGACGGAAAGGATCGATATATTCTTTATCACGGGTATCTCGGCGAAACAACGGCCAGCGGCAGATATTGCTTTATGGAACCGTATACAGTCGATGAAAGCGGCGTTCACTTCGGTGTAGACGGTCATCCGTCTCCGCTCGATACATCCTTTGTTTTAGCATTAAACAAAACGCATTTATTGAAAAAGATTTCCGGTTTTGACGAACAGGATACCAATTTCCTTTTTACTGAAATTACTACGGCTTCCGAGGCGATTACCCCTGAAATACTTGATCTGAAAGTCTATGGGGGAGAACCGTATGATTCAAGTTTCGGCGACGTGGAATTCTGTCATTCATCAGATAATGTATCTTTTGAAGAAGGACTTCCGGAAAAGCCGGGCACATATACCATTCGTGCATCTCTGACTGGTCAATATGCATTTGACGGTCTTGGCGGTACCTTTTCCGTTACGATAACCGATCCTGCCGGAAATGTTTCGGGGCAATCTGTCAAGGCTCCGGGACAATCTAACAAAACTTTCGGATGGATTTTGCCAACAATAATATCCGCAGTATGTGTTGTGGGTGCGGCAGTGGGTGTATTCGCATTAAAAAAATCAAATTTGAAAGGGAAGAAATGATGAATCTCAAAAAAATTGTGGCTATGGCGGTTGTCGGATGTTCTGTATTTGTGCTTTCATCCTGCGGAGACGATCCCGGTGTTACAACCACCGATAACAGTAGTCAAACTGATGTGCCGGTAACAACAACCGAAAGCATAGGCAGCACGGATTTTGAAACGGAACTCAAAAATTACAATGGGTATGATTTTACAATTCTTTCTGCAGGTAATGTTGCTTATGACGACTTTTCTTATGATGAAGCTTCTTCTGTAGCGCTGGATAATGCAATGTATCAGCGTCAGCAAAAAGTGGAAAGCGATTACCATGTCAATATCGATTCTATCGTACAAAAAGCCTATTCTGTTGGCAACGGTCCCGGATATCAGAAAATTTCACAGGCGGTTTTAGGCGGAGACTGTTTTTATGATGCGGCGCTTGTTGCCGGATACGATGTGTCGGTTTTAGCCTATAACGATATGCTCTATGATATGAATTCCATTTCTACGCTGCATCTTGAAAAAGCATGGTGGGATCAACAGGCCAATCGCGAGCTTGCAATCAATGATCTGATGTTTTTTACGACCGGAGATATCACAAATCAGGACAACGACTCGGTATTTACGCTGGTATTCAATAAAAAGCTGTTCGAGGACTATCAGCTTGAAGACCCGTATGCGCTCGTCAAAGAAAACAAATGGACGCTGGAGAATTTCGGAAAGCTTACCAAGGCGGTCGGTCAGGATTTGAACCATGACGATAAGCGAGATGAGAACGATCTGTTCGGTTTGCTTGTTTGGGATGATGCAATCATGGGAATTATCAACGCCAGCGGCGAAAAGTGCGCGACTGTGCAGGAAAACGGCGAAATTGTTCTTTCACTTTATAATGAAAGAACCGTCAGCCTGCTGGAGCAGTATTTTGATATTATATTTGATGAAAATTCCGCTTTTTGCTATCAAAGACATATCAAAACCGGCGCCGACATGTGGAACAACAATCAGGCGCTGTTTTGGATGACCGCAATGGCCAATATTCCGGCTATGCGTACAATGGAGGCTGATTTTGGAATTTTACCGTATCCAAAGATGACTGCCGAACAGGATTCGTATCATAATACCATTTCTCCATATAATTCTCAGTTCTATTGCGTTCCCCTTATCCAAAACGATGTGGAGATGACCGGTACGATTCTGGAGGCGCTGGCTTATTATGGATATACCATCGTAAAACCGGCGTATTATGATAAAACATTGGTGGGGCAGAGCACGCGCGATGACGAGAGTTCGGAGATGCTGGACATTATCTTCTCTACGCTGTCCTTTGACTTCGGTTATTATTATCAGGTCGGCAGCTTTAACAGCCAGTTAATTTTTATGGTACGTGAATACGACCGCAACTTTACCTCGCGTTACAATACTTATAAAACCGAAGCGGAAACAAAACTGGATACGATCAATACATTTTTCAAACAAGTTATAAGCAAATGGAACTAAAAGGGAGAGATATACCTTGATTAAAGAGTTTTATTCAGAT
>CATYXQ010000074.1 GCA_958414825.1 uncultured Eubacteriales bacterium
AAAACAACATGGAAGGCACGGTTACCGAATTATCCTCCGACGATCTCAACCGGAAGGTCAATATACCGGCAACAAATGAAAACTATGATATGAAAACGATTCTCTCGGAAATCTGTGACTCCGGTGAATTTTTGGAAGTATCGGACAGCTATGCGCCCGAAGCGCTCTGTGCTCTGGGTTCTATCGGCAGCAGCGTTGCGGGAATTATCGCCAACCAACCGTCTGTCGGCGGCGGACGTCTCACGCCGGAGGGCGCGCGCAAAATGGCAAAATTCATATCCCTGTGCGACAATTTTTCCATTCCGATCGTCACATTCACAGACTGCGAAGGCGTGGTTGTGGATGACATATGTGAGAACGCGCCGCTTGCCTCCGAACTTTCGCGGCTGGCATTTGCCTATGCAAACGCGGTTTGCCCGAAAATTACCGCTATTATCGGAAAAGCCTATGGTAGCGCTTTTACTCTGATGGGATCAAAAGCCGTCGGCGCAGACATTGCGTTTGCTCTGTCCGGCGCGCAAATCAGCATTATGCCGCCCGCAAGCGCAGTGGCGTTTCTCTGGAACGACCGTGTTGCAAAACAAAGCCGCGAAGAGGTTGAAGCCGAATGGACAGCAGAATATGCAACGCCCGTACATGCTGCGCTGCACGGCGAGATCGACGACATCATTGAACCTGCGGAACTGCGGCAAAGAATCTGCGCGGCGCTCAGTATGCTGGCGTCAAAATGTGCGGGAACGCCTGCGCGCCGCCACGCAAATCTGCCCCTTTAAGGAGGTTTGCCATGTTTGATTTTCTTTTAAGCGCCTCTGACGGCGCCGCGCTGTCGCTCAGTGATAAATTTTCGGTCGGCGGACAGGTCACATTGCTCGGCATGGGCACAGTATTTGCAATTCTTGCTCTGCTCTGGGGACTTGTAGAACTGTTGCACGTCCTTTTAAAACCGTTTAGCGATAAAAAGAACAACGCATTCAATCCCCCTCCTGTTGTAGCCCCCGCTCCCGCAGTCGCTCCTCACATAAAGGATAACGAAAAACCGAACGGCGACACGGAACTGATTGCCGCCATTACCGCTGCAGTCGAAGCATACCGCGGTGCGGATGCACCCGCTTTCCGCGTTGTCTCATTCAAGCGTGCAAATCATAGATTCTCATCCGGAAAATAAAATTTTGATTGGAGAAACGATCATGAAACAATATATTGTTACCGTCAATGGCACTGCATATGAAGTTACAGTAGAAGAAGCCGGTTCAACGGCTATGTCCGCACCGGCGCCGACCCCGGCAGCAACAGCATCTGCCCCTGCTGCTCCCAAGGCGGCTCCGACTCCCAAAGTTGCGCCCGTAGCGCCTGCCGGTGTGCAAGGGGCAACAAAAATTTCTGCGCCGATGCCCGGCACCATTCTTAAAATCAATGTTACCGTGGGACAAACGGTAAAATCGGGAGACTCGCTCTGTGTTCTTGAGGCCATGAAAATGGAAAATGACATTCCCGCCCCTGCGGACGGAACCGTCGCAAGTATTCTTGTTTCAAACGGCGCCACAGTGCAAAGCGGTGATGTTTTAATTACACTCAACTAAAGCGCTTCGGAAAGTTGGTATTATCATGCTTGATACGCTTATAAATTTTGCCAGATCGACCGGTATCTACGACTTTTTTGAAGATCCCGTTCTAATGGGTAAAACCCTGATTATGTACATCATTATCGGTGTCCTTATCTATTTGGCAATCGGAAAAAAATACGAGCCGCTGCTCCTGCTTCCCATTGCATTCGGTATGTTGCTCGCCAATCTCCCCGGCGCGGAACTGTTTCACATGGAATATTTTCTGCGGGAAGAACTCAATTACTCTGAGATTCTGCACGGCGGACTGCTCGACATCCTGTATCTCGGCGTCAAGCTCGGCATTTACCCCTCCCTCATCTTTCTCGGCGTTGGCGCAATGACCGATTTTACGCCGCTAATTGCAAATCCCAAAAGCCTGCTGCTCGGTGCGGCGGCACAATTCGGCGTATTCGCCGCCTTTTTCGGTGCGCTCTTTCTCGGATTTGATCCGGAACAAGCGGCGGCAATCGGTATTATCGGCGGTGCGGACGGACCTACGGCCATTCTTGTCACCAAAACCCTGGCGCCACTGCTTCTCGGACCGATTGCAATCGCTGCTTATTCCTATATGGCGCTGATTCCGATCATACAGCCGCCGTTCATGAAACTCTTAACAACGAAAAAAGAACGTTCGGTGGTCATGAAAAATCTGCGCCCGGTTTCCAAGGTTGAAAAAATCATCTTCCCCATTGCTGTGTCAGTCATCATCATTTTACTCGTGCCGGATGCAGCGCCGTTAATCGGCTTTCTTATGCTCGGAAACCTGTTAACCGTCTGCGGCGTCACCGAGCGCCTATCCAAAACCGCACAAAACGAACTCTGCAATATACTCACAATTTTTCTCGGCGTATCAGTCGGAGCCACGGCGAATGCGGCAAGCTTTTTGTCGCTTCAGACCGTTTATATCGTCATTCTTGGACTTGCGGCGTTTATCATTGCAACCTGCGCGGGCGTTCTGTTCGGTAAACTGATGTACGTACTGACAAAAGGAAAAATCAATCCGCTGATCGGATCCGCAGGGGTAAGTGCAGTTCCGATGGCCGCGCGCGTGAGCAATATGGTCGGTCAACAAGAGAATCCTTCTAACTTCCTGCTTATGCACGCCATGGGACCAAATGTTGCCGGAGTAATCGGTTCTGCCGTTGCAGCAGGTATTTTCCTGCAGTTCTTCAAATAACATATAAAGGGGAAAAATCAATGTCTAAAATAAAAATTACGGAAACGGTATTGCGCGATTCTCATCAATCGCTGGCTGCTACCCGAATGACTACCGAGGAAATGCTTCCCATATTGGAAGCGCTGGATGCGGTTGGGTATCATGCGCTGGAGGCCTGGGGCGGCGCAACCTTTGACGCCTGCCTTCGCTTTTTGAATGAAGATCCGTGGGACAGACTCCGCACAATCCGTTCACATGTAAAGAATACCAAACTTCAAATGCTCTTCCGCGGTCAAAATATTCTCGGTTATCGTCATTACGCAGACGACGTAGTGGAATATTTTGTGCAAAAATGTGTGGCAAACGGAATGGATATTATCCGCATATTTGACGCGCTGAACGATCCGCGCAATCTGAAAACCACGATCAACGCCACAAAAAAAGAGGGTGGCCATGTCCAAGTCGCATTCAGCTACACCACCAGCCCTGTACACAATAACGAATACTTTGCAAAGCTTGCAAAGCAGATGGAGGAAATGGGGGCGGATTCAATCTGCATCAAGGATATGTCCGGTCTGCTCAAACCTTACGATGCGTACGATCTGGTTAAAAAGCTGAAAGCCAACGTCTCGGTTCCGATTGAACTGCACTCTCACTACACCGCCGGGCTTGCTTCCATGACGTATCTTAAAGCGATTGAAGCCGGCGTAGATATTATCGACACGGCCATTTCTCCCTTTGCGCTCGGCACTTCGCAGCCGCCGACCGAACCGATCGTGGCCACGCTTGCTGGAACGGAATACGATACAGGACTCGATTTAGATAAACTGAATGTCGTATCCAAGTATTTTGACGGTCTGCGCGAAAGCTATCTGGAAAGCGGACTGATTAATCCCAAAGTTTTGAAAGTAGACGTCAATGCACTGCGCTATCAGGTTCCGGGCGGTATGCTCTCAAATCTCGTATCTCAACTGAAGCAGGCCGGTAAACTGGATAAGCTGGACGAAGTACTGGCGGAAGTGCCGCGTGTTCGCGCCGATGCGGGCTATCCTCCGCTGGTTACGCCTTCTTCGCAAATTGTAGGTACACAAGCTGTATTTAATGTCATTTCCGGCGAGCGCTACAAGATCGTCACCAAAGAATTCAAAGGCATTGTACACGGCGATTACGGCAGAACTCCTGTTCCGATCTCGGATGAATTCCGTAAAAAAATCATCGGAAATGAAAAGCCCATCACCTGCCGTCCGGCAGATAACCTTGCGCCTGAATTGGACACGCTTCGTGAAAAAGTCAAGCCCTATATAGAACAGGATGAGGACATTCTCACCTATGCGCTGTTTGAGCAGGTTGCCACGAAATTTTTTGAACAACGCAAGAACAAAAAATACGGTCTTGACGGAAAAAATGCCGATAAAGAACTCGGTATTCACAGCGTATAAATAAACAGAAAAAGCCGGGGACAAATTTTCCTCGGCTTTTCTATTTCTTATGAAAAAATACGGAACGCAAAGCGTTCCGTATTTTCTTGGGTATACTCACCCGAAATTCAGTTATCGATTTTCTCTTTAACTTTCGCGCTCTTGCCAACGCGCTCACGAATGTAGTACAGCTTTGCACGACGAACCTTACCAACACGCACAAGCTCAACTTTCGCCACATTCGGAGAATGTACGGGGAAAGTTTTTTCAACACCGCATCCATATGCAACACGTCTGACGGTAAACGTTTCAGAAATTCCGCCGCCGTGCTTTGCGATAACCGTACCCTCAAAGATCTGGATTCTTTCCCGGGCTCCCTCCTTAATTCGGTTATGCACTTTTACCGTGCTTCCGATTTCAACCACAGGGGGATTTTCCTTAATCTGCTCGCTTACAAAAGCCTGAATTTTATCCATCACGGCTCCTCCTTATTCATCGAACATTCTTGCGTGAGCAATGCAGAGGACTGTTCTTATTCATGTGCTTTACACACAACGTTTGTTATTTTACCATAAAGAAACACAAAATGCAATAGTTTTTATAAAAATGCCCGTGAAACTGTGTTTTTTAGCTGTACGCAAAAGCGCTTGACTCCAAAAGGCATGTTTTCTATAAAAAATTAACAGAATCCGGCAAAATATATTGTATAATTCGCCGCGCTGTGTTATAATAATTTGAATATTAATAAATAAACTTACTTTGTATAAAAATGTTATCTGCTTGGAGAAATATACCTATGAAATATCTGATTCTGGTTTGCGATGGTATGGCGGACAGGAAAATCAAAGAACTCGGCAGCCGTACACCGATGGAAGCCGCAAACAAACCGACCATGGATGCGCTCGCGAAAATTTCACTCTGCGGCACGGTATCCAATGTCCCCACAGGTATGGTACCTGAAAGCGATACGGCAAATCTCTCTATTCTGTCCTATGATCCAAGACTCTATTCAAAAGGCAGATCGCCGCTTGAAGCTATGAGCATCGGCCTTGATATGCAGGCGGACGAAACGGCATATCGCTGCAATCTGGTAACCCTCAGCGAAGAAGAAGACTATCCGAACAAAATTATGCTGGATCACAGTGCGGACGAAATCACCACTACCGAGGCGGATCAGCTGATTCATGCGCTTGAAGCCGCTTTCGGCAACGACATGCGGCATTTTTATACCGGCGTCTCCTACCGGCACTGCCTGCTTTGGAAAAATTCCAGCGACACCTTTCCATTTATGCGCCCGCACGATATCCTCGGTCAATGCATTGAATCCTATCTTCCCGCTGGTGAAGCCGGAGAACCTTTTTATAGACTTATGCGTGAGAGTTACGATATTTTAAACGAGCATCCCGTCAATATAGCAAGAAGGGAGGCCGGCAAACGCCCCGCCAATTCGATTTGGCTTTGGAGTCCCGGCAGGAAGCCCGCACTTCCCTCTTTTACAGAAAAATGGGGATTGCGCGGCGCCGTCATTTCCGCGGTTGATTTGATTAAAGGTATCGGAATCTGCGCCGGCATGACTTCTATTGATGTCGAAGGTGCGACGGGAACCGTGCATACCAATTACAAAGGAAAAGCCGAAGCCGCGATTCAAGCTTTTGACACCGGATACGATTTAGTTTTCGTACATGTCGAAGGGCCGGATGAATGCGGTCACCGTGCTGAAATCGAAAACAAAGTATCGGCGATTGAACAAATAGACCGATACATTCTAAAACCCATTTTAGAGCATTTGAAAGAAAGTTCGGAACCGTTTAAAATATTTGTACTTCCCGACCATCCGACACCGATCGAACTCCGAACACACAGTATGGAACCTGTTCCGTTTTTTGTATTTTCAAGTGAAAAAGCCGTCTGCGGCATTGACTCGTTTACAGAAGACGAAGCACAGCGCACAAAACTTTATTATCCGGACGGCAGTCAACTGCTGAACTTTATTATTGAGAAATAAGGAGCTTCCGACATGCCCGAAACGCATAAAAAATCATCTTTTACGCTGAATTTGTTCGACTGGGTCGAACTCACCATACTCTCGGCTTGCCTGGTATTATTGTTTTTTACATTTGTTGCACGCCCGGCACGTGTAGACGGAGATTCCATGCAGGAAACCCTGCACCACGGTGAAATGCTGCTCTTATCAAACCTGTTTTTTGAACCGGAATACGGGGATATACTTGTATTTCAAAAAATCAATTCCCGCCATTCACAGCCGATTGTAAAGCGCGTCATTGCAACACCGGGTCAAACAATTGACATTGATTTCGATACATGGATTGTCACCGTTACCGATCCGGACGGAACCGAACATGTTCTGGATGAAAGCGCATATCGCAAACTCGCCACCGACGCGCGCGTGACAACCAATCTTGAATTTCCGATTCATGTCGGCGAAAATCAATATTTCGTGATGGGCGACAATCGGAATCACTCTTTAGACAGCCGCAGTTCGGAAATCGGGCTCGTCGATCGAAATGAAATCATTGGGAAAGTATTGGTTCGCCTGTTTCCTATTGGAAAATTCGGCATCGTAAAATAAACGGCGAGGATAGTTTTCATGTCAGACACGCAATTTCAAATACAATGGTTTCCCGGACATATGGCGAAAACCCGTCGGCTGATTCAGGAAAATCTCGGACTTGTGGATATTGTCATTGAGATTCGTGATGCAAGAATTCCGTACAGTTCTCAAAATCCTGAAATTTCAAGGCTGATCGGA
>CATYXQ010000075.1 GCA_958414825.1 uncultured Eubacteriales bacterium
AAAGGTCAATAAAGTGCTTTATGAGAGCAAACTTATCGGTTATCCAAAGCCTTGGAAGAATAAAGTCAGAACGTTTTGCCAAAATCCGGGCGGGTTTGTTGCACAGGAAAATTATGACAACGATCTTGCGGTTGTTAACGGCCACAGTTACAAAGATACGAAGAGCGACAATACCAATTTAGCTATTTTAGTCAGTCATAATTTTACGGAGCCGTTCAACCAACCGATTGCTTACGCGCAAAAAGTTGGAGAACTCACTAATATGCTGGGTTCCGGTCATATTTTGGTACAACGTTATGGCGATATATTGGACGGTAAACGTACCTGGGCAAAGGAATTGGCCTTCAGCAATGTAAAACCGACGCTTAAGGATGCGGTTCCAGGCGATATTACTGCCGCTATGCCGTACCGAGCAATGACCAATATAATTGAATTTATCAAAATGCTGGATGTTGTAGTTCCAGGATTTGCAAGTACAGAAACACTTTTATACAGTCCTGAACTCAAATTCTATTCCAATAAAATAAAAATGGATGAAAATCTGAATACCAATATCCAGGGACTTCACTGTCTGGGCGATAGTTCGGGATGGACGCGCGGATTGATGATGAGCAGTGTAATGGGGGTTTTGATGGGGCGAAAACTGCTTGCCCAAAATTAAATTTGATTTATATTACAAAAGGAGTCGCATTATTTTACGACTCCTTTTTGTAGTATTTGCGTATAATTTTGCATGAAATAATTCAATTGCTTTTGATTCTTTATAATGATTGCTTTTTCCGAATATGTTTGAAGTATTTCCTGCTGTTGTTTTTTTCTTTTTCGTGTCCTGCTTTCATACAAGATCCAACGTATAAATTCCCAATCAAATTTTTCTATACAGCCTTGAGCCATACATTCTCTTGTTTGTCCGCGATAACGGAAATATCGTCTCAGCGCACGAAAAAAGCAGTTGAACCGGTTAAAGTCTAAAAAGATCAAAAAATCAGCTTGTTGAAATCGTTCGTTTCGCAAAAATTTCTTATAATTTCCGTCAATTACCCAAGCGGTGTTCAACATAAAATCAACAACATCTTTTAAAGCCTGATCAAGCGGTCGTTCCTGCCAGTTTTCGTTAAAATTTACGGTATCCAGATGCAATACCGGGATACCGTATTTTTGTCCCAAAAAGCGTGCAAGTGTAGATTTACCGCTTCCGCTGTACCCGAAAATTGCAATTTTCATCTTTTATCCTCATTTGTGTTTTCCGAATTCAGATGGACATATTCGTTATAAATTTTATTTTTGGGAACGCCGCGGTCTTTGGCTGCTGCTTTGATCGCTTCTGTTTTTTGAAGACCTGCTGCAATATAGTGATTCACATGCGCTTCAATTGTCATATCATGCCAGAATTGCGGTGCTTGCTCGGTATCATCGGCGCCCGCCAATATAAGTACATATTCTCCTCTGGGCGTGTGTTCATTATAAAATTCCAAAGCGTCAGAAAGCGTCATCCGAAGGATTTCTTCGTTTAGCTTTGTCAGTTCCCGGCAAAGCGCGATTAAACGATCTCCAAGCTCCGTTTTGAGATCTGTAAGTGTTTTAATCAAGCGGTGCGGCGCTTCGTAAAGGATCACTGTTCGAGAATCGTTTTTTATGGCTTTCAATCGTTCGGCGCGTTTGCCGTGTTCGACGGGTAAAAAACCTTCAAAAACAAATCGTTTTGTACACAGAGCGGATAAAGCAAGCGCCGTCACCGCAGCACAGGGACCGGGAACGGCAGTGACCGTTATTCCGTTTTCTATACAAAGGCGTACAAGATCTTCGCCCGGGTCACTGATAGCCGGCATACCAGCATCGGTTACAAGTGCGCAGTTTGCTCCGGATTGAAGTTTTTGCAGAATTTCATCACCGCGACTTTTTTTGTTATGTTCATGATAGCTGATCATTTCCCCGGAAATACCGAAATGCGAAAGCAGTCTCCGTGTATTTCGGGTGTCTTCGGCGGCAATGAAATCAACTTCGGACAATACTTTACGCGCACGTTCGGATAAATCCCCCAAATTTCCGATTGGCGTCGCAACCAAATATAAAGTTTCTTTTTGTACTTGATTTTTTTCTTTCTCTAAAGCAGAAGGCTGCATATTTTTGTTCACCGTTTACTCCTTAAAATTTCCATTGTCGTGAATATATTGAAAGTCTTCTGTATACTTGGCGTGGGTAATATCCTCATAAAGAATCAGCGGCTTTGTATTTTTGACCCCCGGATTGGCGCCTTTTTTTGCTTCTGTCAGCAGCAAAGCGGGCGGGGAAACGCTGTCCGGATATACCATAGTCAGACGCTTAGGCTCAAGAGCAGCGGAACGCATGGCCGAAAAGAGTTCGGCCATACGATCTGGTCGGTAGACCGCATAAAACAATCCGCCAAATTTGAGATTTCGTGCGGTAGCCAAGCAAAAATCGTAAATATCTCCGTATATTTCATGCCGAGCTATAGTTTTTATCGTGTGAAGATTTGTTTTGCCGCTATCTGCGCGCATATAGGGGGGATTGGAAAAAATCACGTCCGCTTCAAATCCGAGTTTATTTTGATGCAACAGCCGAATATCTTCATTTATGCAGACAACTTCCTTTTCAAAATGGTTTAATACAATATTGCGTTCAATTAAATCACAAAATTCCAACTGCAACTCTACCGCGCCGATGCGGCGGAATTTATGCCGTGCCGCGCATAAAAAAGAAAGAATTCCGCTGCCTGCACCAAAGTCCAGCGCAGTTTTGGTCGGATGCGACCGAATAAATGCTGCAAGCAAAAGGGCATCGGTGCCGAAAGTAAGTCCGTTTTTCTTTTGAATCAGAGTGATATTTTCGTTGACGTGATCCAGCCGTTCATCCGGCATAATACATGCGTTATTTATCATTTTCTTAAATGTAAGAAGCGGATGCGATAAAATCGGATCCGCTTCTTGTATGTATTTTGATGTCAGTCGATTGTTACTCAGCCGACGGCGCATCTACAGGGCAAACCCCTGCGCAGGCACCGCACTCGATGCAAGTTTCCGGGTCGATAACCATTTTCCCGTCCTGCTCGCTGATCGCGCCTACGGGACATTCGCTTTCGCAAGCACCGCACGCGATACAATCGTCAGAAATTTTGTATGCCATTTTTAACACCTCCGTAAAATGATAGCTTAATTGTAACATAAATTCCCGAAAAATCAATAGCAAAACTAAAATTTTTACAATAAAAATTATATAGTTAAAAAGCGTCCCCGCTTTCCGGAGATTTTGTCTTTTTTGCCGAATTTTTTTGGGCCAATATCGTAATTTCTTCACAGTGGAAAACGCGCGGCGCTTCCGGCTTGTCTTCCAGCTTAACTTTGATAAAGCCTGAAAGGGGACTGGTTTCCGTGACAATGCCTTGGCCGGCTGAAGTATCAACCAGCGCGCCGACCGGCGGTGTTTTTCGTATGGCTTCCTCATATATTTCGTGCTCAAAGCGCAGACAACACATCAAACGTCCACATGCGCCAGAAATTTTAGCGGAATTAAGAGAGAAGTTTTGTTCCTTTGCCATTTTGATGGAAACTTGCGCAAAATCAGACAGAAATGAACTGCAGCAAAACGACCGCCCGCAAATACCGAGACCGCCGAGCATTTTTGCTTCATCTCGGATCCCGATTTGACGAAGCTCAATGCGTGTTCTGAAAATCGATGCCAGATCCTTTACCAAATCGCGAAAGTCTACACGGCCGTCAGCAGTAAAATAAAACAGCAATTTTGAATTGTCAAATGTATATTCCGCTTCAACAAGATTCATTTCGAGTTTATGGTCGGCAATTTTTTGACGGCAAACTTCAAAAGCTTCGGCTTCACGGCGTCGGTTTTCTTCGGCGTGTTTGACATCCTCAGAAGAAGCGACGCGAAGGACAGGGCGCAGTGGAGGAACAATATCGGTTGCCGGAACCATTTTATTCGGAACCGACACAAGGCCGATCTCGATCCCGCGTGCAGTTTCAACTATGACACTGTCCTGCACATTAGCTTTAGTTGTTCCGGCAGCGAAATAATATACTTTGCCGGATGGTTTGAATTTTATACCAATGATTTCCACATCATCGGTAAGAGGGGCGTGTATTTCATTTGTTTCTTTATTGCACATAAAAACCTCATTTCAGTATTCGTCTGCAATCGCCGCAGAATGCAGCCGCCGCAAGGCGCAGATTCATGTATAAATTAATTTTTTCGGAAAGAAGATCGGCAGAGTCAATCAGTTTTAAAAGCTTTGGCATTGTAATTTTACAAGCAAATTCTCTCGCTTGTTCCGCATCTGAAAAGAACAGAAGCGGAATGTTTTCGGCGTGCCGGAGAAGAGCCGCATCTCGAAGCGCGTATTTTAAAAGCTGCAGAAATTCAAGAAATTCAGAAGCATCAGATGGGAGCGCATCGCACATTTGGCCGATCCGGTTTGGCATCGATGCGGTAAGCGCTTCCATAAAATGCAGAGTCAGCGTTCGCAGTCGGTCAATCTTTTCATCATCCTTACAGAGGGTCAACGCATACCCGGCATTTCCGGCGGATTCCGAAATAACTTTATTCATCCGCTCAGGTGCGATACCGGGCGCGTTTTCCGAAAGAAAGGCGCGCAAATCCGTATTGGAAAGCGGTTCTGTATACAACACAGGCGCCCGGCTTTTGATCGTTTCCAATAAATTTCCCGTATCAGCACATAAAAGAATAAATATAACAAAAGGCGGCGGTTCTTCTAACGTTTTTAAAAATGCATTCTGTGCATTTGCGTTCATCAGTTCCGCATCCTCAATAATATAAATCCGCTTTTCCAATTCGTTCGGCGTGATATAGAGCGTTTCTCGAATGTCACGAATGATGCTGACCGAAAATTCTTTTTTACCGCTTTCTTTGCCGAAAAATAAAATGTCCGGTGAAATCCGGTTTAGAATTTTTCGGCAGTTGTCACAGATACCGCAGGGACGCGTATGCGCATCTTTGCAGTGCAGCGCCGCAGCGATTTGCAGCGCGATTGTATGTTTGCCGCTGCCGGGAGGACCAGAGAGAATATAAGCATGTAAAAACTTGCCGTCTGAAATATCAGCGGCTAATTTTTTTTTCAGATTTTCATTCCCATATACCGTAGGAAAAAATTTTTTCACGCCCGTATCCTCTGTATTGTATTTATTGAAATTATACCAAACCTTATGGATAATGTCAAATACTATTTCTGCCTGCTTCATCGGCAATTTTTATAATACAAAGCAGAAAAATGCGCACAATATATATCAAAAGAGATGTGAGGTAAAAAATGAAGCGCGGAATTGTGAACATGATTTCGATTGCAATCGGTATTGCCGGTTTTTTATCCGCTGCTGTAAGCGGATGGTATTTATATAAAACAGAAGCGGCCGTTACCGAAGCCGCACTGTCATTAGCCGGTGCGGAGATCGAGCGATGCATAGAGGAAAAATGCGACGGTTCACATGTAAAAAACTATTTAGCGTTTGCGGATTTAAATGAAGTGTCGAAGGAAAAACTATTGCAGTCGCTGTCAGGACATCGCAGCGGACTCCAAAGCATCGCGGCTCAGCTTAGCAATTTTTCATATAGCCGAGAAGCGCTCAAACAGTTGGAGATGAATATTGACGCCCTGGGCGCTTCAGCAGCCGGACCGGCACGTTTGGATACGGATATGGAGGATGCACGAGTATCGGAAGCAAAAAAATTACTTTCATCTTTATTTGGTTCCAAGGTGAATTTTAAAGAACAGGATGGAGACGGCATTCTGTTTCTCAAACGATATTACTGTGCCAACGTTTGTTTGGATATTTGCATGAACGGTACGCTTCGCTATCTTTGCTACCTTGACAGTACGGAAAACGGCGATCGTTTTTTTGAGTATTATTTTAAACCCGGCAGTTATCGGATTGAAGAAAAAAAACGTGTCGGTATGCTTGAATGCAGAGTTATTGTGTCGGATACACACAGGGCTGTTCTATATATGGACGCGGAGAGCGGGCATACAGTGGCGGCAAAAATAGGGACGATTTCCTGAAAAGTGTTTTGATAAAGGTATTGCAAAATCTATAAAAATCTGTTATACTAAATTTTGAACTGAATATCCGACCGTATAATAAGATCATACCAGCCGGGGGAGTAGCGGTCCCTTGTAACTCACAATCCGCTAAAGTGAGGGTGGATTCCTGTTTTGAGGGTTGTAAAGGTGTGGTCTGCGCCGTTATAACCGTGTTGATAAATGGGTCTTGCGCAATCAATGGTTGTGAACCATGTCAGGTGGGGAACCAAGCAGCATTAAGCAGCAAGTTTGATGTGCCGTAAGGTCGCCTGTTTTGAGCGGAAGTAGCGGTTAACGCTTGTCTTTATTCATTCGATAGCGGGTGTATGATCTTATTATGCGGTTGGGTTGCTTGGGGCGAGTTGGCATTTTTTGCCCTCGCTTTCTTTTATGGAGGTATGGAATGTATCAGTCTTTATACAGAAAGTGGCGCCCGGTTAAATTCGACGACGTTTGCGGGCAGGAACATATTACAGAAATTTTAAAAT
>CATYXQ010000076.1 GCA_958414825.1 uncultured Eubacteriales bacterium
CAAAGCTCAAAGGCCGCTTCATACAGCGGACATCTCAGATCTTTTAAAGAGCTTTCTATATGCCGCCATTATGGCGAGCATTGTTTATTTTTTAAATAAAACGATTCCCATTGACACCGAATTTTTGCGTACAATCCTCTGTATAGCTGCCGGTATTCTTATCTACGCCGGACTGCTTTTTCTGTCTCCCACAGAAGAATTTCGCTTCATAAAATACAAACTTATAAAAAGGAAGACCAATCGTGATTAAAGTCATCAACGTAATCAGCGATACCAATATAGGCGGTGCGGGTACCGTACTTCTCACTACGCTATATAATATTGACCGCGGCAAATTTGAAGTAAAGGTCGCATTGCCCGAAAACAGCGCTTTAATTCCGAAAATTGACGCGCTGGGGTTTGAATGCATTCAGACCAAGGGCAGTGCAGACCGCTCGTTTGATCTGCATGCCGTTAAAGAATTTATTCATATTTTCAAAGCGGAAAAGCCGGATATCGTCCATACGCACGCGGCATTTTCCGCGCGGATCGCTGCCTTTTTGTGCGGTATACGCGTACGAATTTATACACGGCACTCCACTTTTGCCCCGCGCCCGATCTTGACGCGGTTTCCGTTTAAACAGCTATGCGGATTTGTCAACAACACGCTCTCTACCGCAATGATCGCTGTTTCAGAATCCGCAAAACAGAATATGACCGACGTCGGCGTCAATCCAAAAAAAATTCAGGTTATCATCAACGGCGCGGAACCGCTTCGTACGGTTGACGCGGCAGAAAGCGCCGCACTGCGGGAAAAACTCGGTATTGCGGCCTCCGATTTTGTCGTCGGCATGTCTGCAAGACTGGACGAGGTAAAAGGACACATTTATCTGATTGAAGCAGCAAGAATTCTCCGCGAACGCGGAACTGCAAATCTCAAAGTATTGATTATCGGAACCGGTCCGCTTGAAAAGCAGTTAAAAAGCAAAGTCCGGGAATATAACTTGGAAAATTGTGTGATTTTTCCAGGATTTGTGCATGACGTCGCACCGTATGTACAGATTATGGATATCATCATAAACTGCTCCTTCGGCACCGAAGCCACCAGTATGGCGCTAATTGAAGCGATGAGCTTGGCGAAACCCGCAATCGCTACCGATTACGGCGGGAACGCGCAGATCATTGAAAACGGGAAAAACGGATATATCATTCCTCAGAAAAGCGCTTCCAATTTGGCCGAGGCCATCAGCAAGTTGCTTGCCGATCCGGCTCGACGGCTTGAAATGTCCAAGGTCGCCTATTCAAAATATATTTGCCGCCTAACCGGGAAAATCATGACCGGAAAGGTAGAAAAATTATATGAAGATGGATATCACACACGATGCAAAAAATAAAACTTTTTTCTTCTGTAAAAGTTCGCGTTCTGTTTTTTATGTTCGGTTTGTTAGGGTGCGGTCTGATTTTCTACATGTCCGCCGAGCCTGCGGTCGTTTCTACCGAACGCAGCAGCAGCCTCTCCTATACGCTCTTAAAATTGGTTATGCCGGACTTTGAAACACTCGGAGAAACACGCCAAACCGAACTGGCAAAAACAACCGAGCACGTTCTCCGTAAAGGGGCGCACTTTTGCATATATATGACCCTCGGAATCTCTGCTTGCCTTTTTTCCATGTGCTTTGCATCAAGCGGACAGACTCATTTTTTTCGTTCGTTTGCATTCTGCTTTTTGTTTGCAGTCGGCGACGAATGGCATCAATGGTTTGTTCCGGGACGCGCCGCGCGCGGTTCAGACATACTGCTGGACAGTGCCGGTGCGCTCTGTGGAATTTTGCTGATTTTGTATGCGACAAAGTTTTGGCTGAGACGTAAAAATGCGTTTCACCAAAATAGATAAACGGACGCATTTTATAAATAACCGCCGATTCTACCCGTTTGCCGGTGTGGTTGACTGTGCTCCCGCTTAATTTTATTGTATATCCTTGTATACTGCTTATTGCCATTCATCTTTTCTCCCTCGGAAAGACCGGGGGTTTTTTGTATAACATAAAAAACGGCATAGTCTCAATGGCTATACCGTTTTTTGCTTTGTTCAATTTTAAGGATTCATGTGCAAATGTCACAAGTATTTCTCCGGTCAAAGTGCGCTAAATCTTCAGTCAAATCAACCTCATCCATCATATACACATCAAAAATCACCTGAATACCCATTTCCTTTGCCCGATTCAAAAAATGCATATCTTTTTCTTTATGCCCTGAAAGCATCTGTAATACGATAATCTTCTGCACATGGCGTCCTCCGAATTTTCGAGCCACCGTCGAAAGCTTATACAATTCTTCCTCATGAACGTAACCGTTTTTACAGGAAATAAAATACGGAATCATGCCGCGCATTAAAATAACATCCGTCTCATTCACAGTCATATTTTTTCCTGAAACAACATCCCAGTCGAGCACAGCACCGGTCATGGCATCCTGAAATACAGGACTGCCATCCTCATTTCGGCATTCAAGCGCAGTCATAAAAATTTTCAACTCCAGCAAAAAACCGGCGCGACGCAAACATTCTCGCACGCAACGATTCTTGTACACATATGAAATATGGGATGAGGAAACGTCCATCATTGAAATCAAACCGGCACGATGCAATGGAATCAAAATATTTACAGCTTCATTATAGCTTGCAATCTTATTTTGTCGCTTTGCTTCTTTAATCGAAACAGTTACCTCCAACCCGTTGCGAATCCCCAAGGCATCTATTACGGCCAGACAATTTGTATTTGAATTCCAACGATTCGGATTTTGACAGCAGATTTTCCACATTAGCTGCAGATCTCCAAGAGCATTGTGCGTCTGCCCCGACTCCAGTCCTAACCCAGACACATCCGTGCAATCAACGACAATGCCGCCATGCAATTCAACCGTTTCCCGCACATTTAGTGCAGGATTTTCGGCCTTAAAAAAATACGAAGTACTATGACTCTGAATCTCTCCGCTAAACGGATCTATGCAATGCAGCTGCGTATGCACCGGACGAACTATATCAAAAGCACGTCCGAGTAAAAACAGCAAAACCTCGTCTCCGCCTTTTAAATCTACAATTAAATTTCTTTCGCGCTGCAAAATATCTATAAAGCATTGCAAAATTTTTTCATCATTGCCGAATGGAACACAAATCGGCATAATCTTTACGCCCATTTGTCTGGACGAAAATATTTTTTCAAATAAACGGCACTCTTTTTTCAGTTGTTTCTCGTCATATCCGATATAAATAACTTTATCGGCATGATAAGATAATGTCGTAATCAAATTATCTATAGAGGACTTATCAAAAAATTCCAGAACTGTCATACCTATTCACCCCAAGTTTCAAATTGCACACATACATCAAAATATTACTAAGAATTTGAACAAAGTATATCCGCAATTCTACGACTTGCGAAACCGTCTCCATACGGATTGGAAGCGTTCGACATTGCTTCATATGTCTTTACATCTTCCAACAAAAGCTTAAAGTTTTGATAAATAATCTCTTCGTTTGTTCCAACCAATTTTAATGTACCGGCTTCGACTCCCTCCGGTCGTTCAGTTGTGTCTCTCATTACCAAAACAGGCTTTCCGAGAGACGGCGCCTCTTCTTGTATGCCGCCGCTATCTGTCAAAATCAAATGGGCACGAGCCAAAAAATTGTGAAAATCTAAAACATCAAGCGGTTCAATCAAATGAATCCGCGAACAACTCCCAAATATTTCATTTGCCGCTTCACGCACAGCAGGATTCAGATGAATCGGATAAATTGCTTTCACATCCGCATGTTCATCAATGATACGACGAATCGCCCGAAACATGTGCCGCATCGGCTCACCGAGATTTTCTCTGCGATGTGCGGTAATTAAAATCAAACGAGCATCTTCTGCCCACTGCAATTCCGGATGCGTATAGTCCTCCCTCACTGTTGTGCGGAGCGCATCAATGCCTGTATTGCCGGTTACAAAGATACTGGACGCATTCTTTCCCTCGCAAATCAGATTCTGTTTTGCGCATTCTGTGGGCGCGAAATTATATTTTGCTAAAATTCCCACAGCTTGACGGTTAAATTCCTCCGGATACGGAGAATAAATATTATATGTACGAAGTCCCGCTTCCACATGCCCAACCGGAATCTGCATATAGTAACAAGCCAACGCTGCGGCAAAGGTCGTTGAAGTATCTCCATGTACCAATACAATATCCGGCTTTATATTCTCAAGTACTTCCCGAATGCGCAAGAGGATCTGACTTGTAATATCAAAAAGCGTCTGCTGTTCTTTCATAACGGCAAGATCATAATCCGGTACGACACCGAATATACGCAACACGGAATCCAGCATTTGACGATGCTGACCGGATACGCATACCACAGTTTGGATACCCGGCCGTTTTTTCAATTCATTGACAAGCGGGCACATTTTTATTGCCTCAGGCCGTGTGCCAAACACAAGCATAATTTTTTTCATACGATCCCCCGATCGATCATTTCTGACTACAAAACAAACTGTTTTTATTTTATACCGCTGATTGCATAAATATCTTTTTATTCTAAAAATATCAAATGTGAATTCATTATACTAAAATTACAGAATCCTTGTCAACATTTTTGGGGAATGATAAAGCATTTTTTCAAAAAGATTTTCTTTTGTGTCCTTAAAAACGCCAAAAAATATCTTGAACATAAAATTTTCAATTTTATTCTTCGGTTTTTCTCAAAAAAAATAGCTATTTTATGCATAAACAAATAAGCAACTATTTTTTCTATTGACAAAGACAAGAAAAAATGTATAATATTTTCATATGCAACAGTTGCTATTGCAACAAAATATAAAATCAAAGAAAGGAAGGACTTATGCCGACTTTCATGCTCCAAATCAACATCATCAGCCGATGCGCCGGAATTTACCGGACAGATCAATTGCGTGGAACAGACCTCCATGCCTGTCATCACAGTTACGTTCTAACCATCTGCCGTCATCCCGGAATTTCTCAGGAAGAACTGTCCCATCAAATTTATATCAACAAAAGCAACGTTACCCGCCATTTGGCCTATCTAGAAACACATGACTATGTTATCCGCAGTCAAAGCGAAACAGACAAACGTGTTATGCTTGTCTATCCTACGCAAAAAATGCTGGATGTGCTTCCGGATGTAAAACGAATTACCGGAGAATGGAATGAGTATCTCACAGAAGAATTTTCAGACCATGAAATGAACCAATTTCGATCTATGCTAAATCGGATCTCAGATCGCGCAAAAAAATACGTAGATGGCAAGGAAGAACAAAAAATATGCGAATAATATTGCAATATCTGAAACCTTTTTACGGCAGGATGTCTGTCGGATTGACGATTAAAGTATTCGGAACACTGATCGAACTTGCCCTGCCATACATACTGAGTCATATACTGAAAAACGTTGTCTCTAAGGAGGCCGTCGATCCCATCGCATTTTGGGGCGGCATTATGATTGCCTGCGCTGCATGCGCATGCGTCTGCAATATCTGCGCCAACCGCATGGCCGCACATGTAGCACGCAATTTTTCAGAGAGAATCCGGCATGATCTATTTAACCGTACCATGCGGCTTTCTGCGGCGCAAACAGATAAATTTACAATACCGTCACTCGAATCACGCATCACGACCGACACCTACAATGTACATAATTTTGTCAGCATGATGCAGCGTATGGGCGTTCGCGCGCCAATTTTGCTGATCGGCGGTATCGCAATCACACTGATTATGGACAGCTATTTGGCGCTGGCTATGATCGCGATGTTACCCTTTATATTTATTACGGTATATTTTATCTCCCAAAAAGGCGTTCCGCTGTATATCAAAGTGCAGCAGTCTGTTGACAGAATGATTCGCGTAGTACGTGAAGATGCCCAGGGAATCCGTGTAATCAAAGCGCTTTCTAAAACCGACTATGAGCATCGCCGCTATGATAAAGTCAATCGCGCGTTAGTCAGCGATGAAAAACGCGCGGGAATCATAATGGGAATGGTTAATCCCATTATGACCATGCTCATGAATATCGGAATCGTCGCCGTTATCGCACTCAGCGCCACCCGCGTTTCCAATCATCAATCTTCACCCGAAACTGTTATCGCATTCATGCAGTATTTTACCCTGATTTCAATGGCCATGATGTCGGTAACAAGAATTTTTGTTATGTATACAAAAAGTTCAGCCTCCGCCCGTCGTATCGCAGAAATTATTCGTACAGAAGAGGATCTTGAAATTCAAGCGGAAAAGGATTTCTCAAAATCAAATACCGACACACACATCCAATTTGATCAAGTTTGCTTTTCCTACGACGGCGGCCACAATAATTTGACCAATATCAGCTTTAAAATTCCTTACGGCGGATCGCTCGGAATTATCGGCGCCACCGGCAGCGGCAAATCTACAATTATTAAACTGCTTCT
>CATYXQ010000077.1 GCA_958414825.1 uncultured Eubacteriales bacterium
TCGCTTGGCTTTTTCTCAATTATCCGTATTGAGAGACCGGCACAATATCTGGTCAACGTAGCCGAATACTGCATCCCCGATAAAGAATGTGTGCCCAGTGAAGACGATGATCCTTGTGGACTCTTCAAGAGTATGGCATTCCCGGTTAACGAATTTTATCCCCCGTCTTTGCCGAATTTGTCCGGAGACAATAACGGAATTTGCTGTAACCGCAACAGAAATCGGTAATTTCAATTTTATCTCAGAACAGCCGTGAAATCACGGCTGTTCTGAATTTTGACGGAATATTTCATAAGCAAAGATTGTGGCTGCAGAAGCTGCAGAAAGGGAAGCGGAAAAATCGCGGCCGTACTCTATGCGCACAACGCTATCGGCTTCTTTTAGTACAGACGCCGCTATTCCTCGTTTTTCTCCGCCCACAATCAAAAATATCGGCTTTATGAGATCTGCATGATAAATGGAGATCGAATTTTCTTTTTCTGCGCAAAGTACTTTATATCCTTTTTTATGAAAAAAACGCGCGGCTTCTTCGGCGCTTGCCGTATACATCGGAAATCGTTCGGAAGCGCCGGCAGAAGCTCGTGCTACGATGCCGGCGGCGCTGAGCCAGTTACGGCGAGGAAGAATGATACCATCTGCGCCCGCTGCATATATAGAGCGCAGGGAATAGCCAAAATTATAGGGGTCTTCTATTCCGTCGAGCATCATATAAAAGCCATTTGATACGATGGCTGCGGAAGAAGATTCATTCAGTTCCGGGATGAGTCGGTCTGTGCATTTAGCTAAAATTCCTCCGTGAGTATTGCCAATTGCGAGCCGATTGATTTCTTCTTCCGTACAACAGGTTATGGTAAAACCAAACGTTTCGGAAATTTTATGAAGATATCGCAGTTCTTTAGAGCGAGCATGAGATTTTTCTTTGCTGTACATAATTTCCACAATTTTTCGTGTGCTAATCCCATTTTGATATGCATATAAAACCGAACGGATTGATGTCATTCCCTCAAAAATATTGGAAGGAAAAAATTTATCGCTTTCTTTCATTTATTATATCTCCAAATTTATTTACCAAAATTATAACATATTTAATCACCGCCTGCATGAAAAAAAACAAAAAATCATATATTTTAGTAAAACTTCATGAAAGCGGTACAGAGCTATGGATTTTAACTCATCGAGGGAAAGATGCGAAATTCTCGGCGAATATATTGCAAGCAACAAAACGACTGTGCGTGCTGCTGCGCAAAAATTTAATATCAGTAAGAGCACCGTACATAAAGACGTTACAGAAAAATTGATGAAAAAAAACCGTTTGTTATATGAAGAAGTAAAATGTATCTTAGATAAAAATAAATCGGAAAGACATCTGCGCGGCGGTGAGGCTACAAAGCAAAAATATTTATTGCAGGGGAATAAAAACGAAGTTCATCAATAAAAATGCGATTGAAAAAGCCGGGCTTGACAAGTCGGGCTTTTTCTGATAGTATAAAAAGCAAAAGAAAAGCCCGAATTCATTGACGTGCGGCAAGGAGTGGAGATTCCGAAGCTGACATCCAATTATACAAAATGCAAATTTTGTATAATAGAGGGAAGCGATTTTCCGCGAAAGGAGTTTTGCTGATGATTTTTGCAGCGGATATTGAAAATACCGTTGTTCGTTTCGGATTTTACAAGAATCATACTTTGATCCATAGCGGTATGCTATCGTCGGGAGCATCGCCGAAATGCGCTGACGAATATGTCATGATGCTTGCGCTGTTTTGCGAACAAAAAAAAATTTCGGTTTCCGAAATTACAGGCGCCGTTTTGGCATCCGTGGTTCCGCAACTCACAGAGGCCATTGTAGCGGCCGTACGTGCGGTATTTGATTGTACGCCGCTTATTGTAGCGCATGGGATCAAAACCGGTCTCAGCATACGCATTGATCATCATACACAGCTTGGTGCGGATATCGTTGCAAACGCGGTCGCCGCGGCCGGAATTTTTGAAAAACCGTTTACCGTTGTGGATTTCAAAACTGCAACAACCATTTCAATCGTAAATGCAAACGGCGAATTTTGCGGCGGAATCATTGCGCCTGGCGTTCGTCTTTCTGCGGATGCGCTGTCCAAGTCAACCGCCGAATTGCCGTATATCTCCTTGGATATGCCAAAATCACAGATCGGAAAAAATACGGTAGACGCCATGCAGATCGGATGTGTACTGGGCGCCGCCGCCATGGTTGACGGATTGCTCGTTCATTTTCAGAATTTATTGGGTACAAATCGTTTACAAATGGTTGCAACCGGTTATTTGGCATCGAAAGTGTTGCCTCATTGTACCCAAAACATTGCGCTCGCCCCGAATCTAACTTTAGACGGATTGGAAAGACTGTATAACTTAAATATTGGAAAATAATTACCGAATAAAAAGCCAATTTGGCTTTTTATAATATATTTTACATTGCATCTCGATTTGAGGGCGATAGTAAGGAGTTGTTTGAAAATGGAAAAAAAGACATGCCTGGCAATGAAAATCATATTGCCTGCAACGGATGCGGAGGTGGCAAGATGAAAACGACACCAAAGACGCTTGCCCTTGCACGCACTGCCCTGTTTGCCGCTATAGTTGTGGTTTTGCAAATTCTCTCCCCTTTGATTTCAAGTGCGTTACCGGTTACAATATCGCTCGTTATGATACCGATCGTGCTCGGCGGTATGTATTTCGGTCCGAAAGCGGGTGCAACCCTTGGCGGTATTTTCGGTATTGTCGTTACAGTTTTTACGGTTACAGGGATGGACAAAAGCGCTTTCCTGCTTTTTGAAGCCAGACCGATTTTAACAATTTTTCTCTGCATTTTTAAGGGGATTTTAGCCGGTTGGATCGCCGCTTTGATTTATAAAGCGCTGTGCGCGAAAAACCGTCTTATGGCCATTATTGTCTCTGCGGCTGCCGCGCCGGTGATCAATACCGGAATTTTCTGTATTTTCATGTACTTTGCATATACAGATATTTTAATGTCCTGGGCAGGCGGTACGAACATAATTGTTTATGTCCTTACCGTACTTGTGGGCATTAATTTTGTCATTGAATTTCTTTCTACCGTGATTTTGTGTCCGGCGATTGCTTCTCGCTTGAAAATGTAATTGAACGAGAAAAGTCGGCCTTACTTTTTAAAGCAAGGCCGACTTTTTTACATTATTCCTGCCAGAAAGCATTCAACCCTTTTGATTTTAAAATCCGAACTGCAGTTTCTATATCTTCGGTTACAGGTACTGCGCAGGCTCCCATGGCATACGGAATGCCCAACGCCGCATATTTACTGCGTGACAGATCATGATATGCCAGTACCTTTACACCCAAAATCTGCGGAAATTGTTTGAGATAATCCGCGATTTTTTCCATTTCGGAAGCATTTTTTTCCGGTATATACGGGATACGGATTTCAATTTTTTTGCCGAGCGCATACAGATACTCAAAATTTTGCAGAATGAGGCGGTTTGAAACGCCCGTGCATTGTCTATGTACCTCTTCATCTATGGCTTTTATATCCACCAGATACAAATCTACAAACGGCATAACTTTTTCAAGCGCAGTTTTTGAAACTGCGAGACAGGTATCAAGCGCTGTGTGAACGCTTTCTTTTTTTAAAAGAGAAAACAATTCTGACGTAAAATCGGGCTGCAAAAGCGGTTCGCCGCCGCTGACGGTAACTCCGCCGCCGGAAGATTCAAAAAAACATTTGTCCGTTAATAAATCCGGCAGAATATCCTGAGGCGTTATTTTTTTGCCGAAAACGGAAAGCGCATGACCCTGACATACTGTAGTACATTTTCCGCATACACTGCAAAGTTCGCGTGTATATGTATGCATTCCGTTTTTGATGCTGTGCGCACCGCTTGGGCAAACTGCGGCGCAAGCGCCGCAGTTGACGCATTTATGGGCATAGTAAGCCAGTTGAGGAGAGGCCGTATAGCTTTCCGGATTATGACACCAAGCGCAGCGGAGCGGGCATCCTTTTAAAAATAATGTGGTTCGTATCCCCGGACCGTCATGAATCTCAAAACGCTTTATATTCAGTATTGTTCCTAAGGTCATGATTCTATTCCTGTCATGCGTTTGATAAAATCATTTTGAACGATCGGATGCATATTGACAAAATATTCATTCCATCCGCACACGCGTACCTGAAGATTTTGATAATTTTCAGGATGCTTCTGCGCATCAAGCAGCATATCCAAATTCAAAACATTACCCTGGATACAAAATCCGCCGCCTGCAAAGAAAACTTTGACAAGCGTCATCATAGCGTTAAGTCCCGCTTCACCGGCTACAGCGGATGGATGTACAATAAAATCAAGCGGCGCACCGTCAACAAAATTGGAATTGTCTATTCCGCATACGCTTTGGATAAAGGCAGTCACACCGTTTTTCTCCATGCCGTTCACAGGGCGCATGTTTTTCGACATGGGCTCGCGCGCCAGACGACCGTCTGCCGAAGCGCCGCAGCGCTTACCATAATTTTCTGCCATATTAACCGAATCACAGCCCATACGGAACACGCCGCCGGTTGAAGTCGGCTTGCCGATCAATTCATGTGCACAGAAATCAAAAATTTCTTTTGCAAGAGTATCCGCTTCCGCGATATTGTTGCCATATTTTACGGGATCCTGCATAATTTTATTTCTGAGTTCTTCTGCGCCTTCCCAGTTGTTTTTTAAAATTGCTGCCAATTCACGCAGTGTCACTTCCCCGCGCTCATAAACAAATTTCTTCACTGCCAGCAGCGAATCCACCGCACTGGCGATGGCAAAGCATTTAATAGACTGGTTGCGGTATTGCATACCGCAGTCGTAAACATCCCTGCCGTTTTCCATACAGGAAGCAATCGACCCCGAATAATAGGGCGACGGATTGGCCTCATATGCATACAAAGCCTGCACATTGATGTTGTTCATAACAATATCACAGTGTTCATGCAAATAACTGTAATACGTATGTAGAAATTCTTTCCACGACTTCGGTTCCTCGGTTCTTTGACCGACATACAGCCGACTTAAAAGATCATAACCGCCGGTAATGGTATATTCACATGCTTTTTCAAGATTAATCCAGGAAGCACAGATACGTGCGTCTTCTTTGCCCGGAATTACCGATTCATAGCATCCAATCGGAATATAATCTTTTGAATCCTTGCGCGAAATGCCGATTTTCTCATAGGCTTTATAAACAGTCTCATCGTTGAGCAAAACCATAGAGGAATTTCCGTTTCGGATCATGGAAAGCAATTTGCGCAAAAACGCATCGGAAACATTTTTACCGCAGCATACATGAATTTTCGGATTGTGAATATTCAGTTCTTCATAAACGTCAAGCAACGCCATAATCAGTTCAGCACCTGCACTGTCGTCGCTCGTCCACGTTTTTCCGATACAAATCGGCTGGTCGGCATACCGCTTTTCCGCAGCAATTTTTTGCAGAAAATAACGAAACATCTCTTTGGCACTTTCTTTGGTCAAAGTACCGTTTTTCAGGTCGGAAACATAGAAAGGCAAGAAAATTTCATCGACCGCTCCATATGAACGGCAGCGCTCTCTGCCCAATTCAAAAACGTTCAGATAAATGTGCATCAAACACATCGTCTGATACAGCGTTTTCGGGGGATTTTCAAGCAGCCATTCAAGCGCTTCGCAGTAATCATGCAGTTCATTTTTGCGCGCGGCTTCAAGCAGTCTTCTCATATAGGTAAGCAGCGCTTCAAAAGCGATGATTTCACCGTCATAGAAAGCGGACTGCCGCTCAGTCAAAGTGCTGTCGCTACTCTTTTTTTCTTTCTCTGCTTTCGCACGATTTAGAAGTCCGGGAGCGCCAAGACGCACAACTTCTTTCCAATCAGCTACCGTATGCCACACGTCCGTATCCGGCGCGGCCAATCCTGTATGGATCAATACTTTTCTCTGTTCCCAAATTGCCGGGCATCGACGCATAAATGTGCGTTCATAGCGCTCACGAAAGACCATTTCTGATACAGCCGGCGTCGCATCTTTTTCATATCGACCGCCGTGACGCATCTTATCCGGGAACATGGTGTGTGGATTTATGCCGAGTTGAGCATTTTCAAGCATAATCCGATATACATTTGCTATCAATATCTGAAGCGGCATTTTCGGATTTTCACTAACAAACATGCGAATCAGGGCGTCAAGTTCTTCCGGCGTCTTTCCGGAGTCAGGATCCCAATTTCCGTCTG
>CATYXQ010000078.1 GCA_958414825.1 uncultured Eubacteriales bacterium
AATCAATGCGCACAAAAAACAACTCTTTTTTCTCATAAGTACTCCTTTAAGTTTTCCTGCCCAATCTTTCCGAAATATCCGCCCGATACAATCGATTACTTTATAAATTATCCTAACACATACGCTGAAAACATGCAATTTCAGTTCTAAATAAACAGGCGCTGTTATCATACAGCGCCTTTGACCGTTGAAAAACCAAAGAACTCCGACGAGAGGAGCGCACACTCGCGTATTCACGCCCTCACCGCGGGATTGCACTCGCACATCCACAAGGCATTCAGGACAGCCCACGTCTGCTGCGAAAACAAAAGTTTTTTTATCGTTTTCTCTTTCGCTATTTTTACTGAATCAACAGACGGGACATTGCATAATCAACAGCACCTATTATTTTTTAAGGATTTTCATCCTTTATAATATGCAACGCATCTTTTAAACCAATGTGTCCGTCGCCGTTTACATCATAGCGCGTATCATAACCGCCGCTGATAATCTTTTGACTAAGCAAAGATGCATTTAATAAAGCCGAATCATTGTCTGCGGTTTGATGATTCGAAGGATACGGTTGCGGAGTCAGAGTCGGCCCGTACACATACAAAATATCCGGTCCTCCGTTTTCATCCGGAACAAATTTTACGCGGTCAATACAAGTATAACGAGGCTCAATCAAACTCGTGCTACAGTGCTTATGATATACCATGAAAAGTTCACTGCCATCCGGAGAGGGGACCAAAATGCCGTCGCCGACGCCGTTTACCGCAGAATTATACGTCAAAATATCATTGTATTCATATTTCGTATAGGGTCCAAGGACATTTTCGGACACTGCATATCCCTCGCCGTAATGTCCTTTATAATGGCCAGTCGCATAAATCATATAGTACAGTCCGTTATGCTTGCGAATCACACCGCCCTCGCTGATTAAACCGTATCCGTCCGTTTCATAGATATCCGTCGGGGAGATCAACAATGTCAGCGTACCGGGTTTCGGCGTAATGATGCCGTTTGACACCGCAACTTCCTCTATCCAAATGAAGTTGCCGCCGCCAAACCGAACATAGGTCAAATATATTTTCCCATCGTCATCTATAAACGGATGACCGCCGATCTCGCTGACGTCGTGCAGCGGCACACCGGGCGTCGCCGGTTCAAATGGGCCATACGGAGACGACGCCACAGCATAGTAAAGCCGTTCCTTACCGTCTGAATTTTTGGCAGCATACAGCAAATAAAACAAACCGTCGTGATAGAATACATTCGGACTCATATACCCTCTGGTGTTATACTCTGCTTTATGCGTAAAAACAACATTTTTAGAAGTCCAGTTGACCAGATCCGTCGAAGTATGTACGCGAAAAACATTATTCCCATCCGATATACGGTTGTACAAATAATACACGCCGTCATAATAAAGCACATCCGGATCCGCACCGACAATGACAGAATTTGTATAGGTTTCCCCGACATATGCCTGCGGTTCGGAAAGCGTCAAAGCGGATACGCTTCCGCCGTCCAGCCAAATCCCGAATTTACCCGCGCAATAGGCTGCAAGCCGCATGTCAAACTTCGGAAAAGGATCGCTGTCATTGAAATTATCTTCAAAATATAACTTGGCGATCTTATCAAGCAGTTCGATACGCACAGTCCGAGCGCCGTCTCGAATCGGTACATTTTTTGCCCCCATGCATTTGAACTTTCCGTTAATCACCTGATAAAGATATACGCGCTCCTCTTCCCGGTTGATCTCAAAAACAAAATAGTTTCGCGTGTCAGTTGCACCAAACACAAAGCGCGTTGTGCCGACAGCTTCGAGCTTGCATTCCACCGCAAAATCTTCCGAAAAAGCATCCGCGCTGAGCAAAGTGCCGGCGCCGCGCACCTCGGTGTCAAGAATCTCCAAATTTCCGCCGTACTGAACATTCATGCCCGCAAAACTCGCAGCTTGACTGAGTTCAGGCAGAACGTCATCCTCTAAAATCGTCACGCGGAAATTGTCAAAAGTACCGGCGTCATTATAAAATTTGCGGAGTCCGATCTGATTTCCAACCGTTGTGTAAACATCTTTAGCGGAAGAACCAATATCATAGGTCATGCCAAAATACTGCACCGTACCGTCCAAAGACGTTACAAGATACGTCAATTCTTTTCCGCGAACCGTTACGGAGAGATGCAAATCCATTCCGCGCTGCATAGACGCAAGTCCTACCGTGATATTACCGCCCCATGCTCCGATAGCATTATAACATCCCATAACCGCTTTTTGCGCATCCGCGCTGATGAAAAAATCATAACCGAAAAACTCTGCCGGCTGACCGGATGTTTCGCCGATTCCTCCGATTAAAATGCCGCCTGTGGAGGTATGACCGAGAAAATCCACTTCTACACGAAAATTCTTGCCCGTATACTCGTTCGGAAGCGTATATGTAAGGAAAGCCGAACCGGCGCCGGAATCGGTCGTCAGACTGCCGTTTTGAATCGTCCAATTTCCTTTTGCAGTAAAATCGGCAAGAGACGCCGCGTTTGAAAAATCATTAAAATACATTTCAGTCTCCTTTGCCTGCACGCTGACTGCCAGTACAACAAATAAAACAATCAGCGCGCACAAAAAACAACTCTTTTTTCTCATCTGATTTTTTCCCTCTTATTGCTTCACCCAATCCGAAACTGCCACCTGGTAGAACTGATTGATGACATCGAGAAGCCCCTGCGCAGAGTTCTTATAGGTGTCATACATTGACGTAAAGTTTGTATTGTAAGCGCGTACCATATAAATAAGCTGCTTGTTATACGGACCGATCTGATAATAATATCCGATATCAAATACCAGGGAGTCAAAGATAATATCCAGCATATCCGAGGACTCTTCATCACGCGTACTCTGGCCAATCAGGTTTATATCATAATAAGCAGGCGTAACAATCTGCTTCCCATAATATGCCAGCGCCTCGGTCACCACGCCAGTGCGATCCACATCATTCTGAATCAAAGGCACACAGATAAACTGAGAATTAAACGGCGCCACTGTCGTGTAGTATGAATCCTGTGCCTCATTCAACTTCGGATAAGGCAAAATGCCAAAGTCGCTCTCCATTTCACGGAATTGCGGAATAATTCCCATCCAAGTCGTCCAGAACAAGCCGTGATCACCCGCCCACAGCATCTGCTCATCATATCCGCTGATTCTTTGATAGGTTAACGCATATTGCGTATCGTAAGCATTTGAAAAATATTTTTCCAGCGCTGAAATCGTCGTCTCGTTGTATAGCGTAAGTTCAATCGTACCGTCATCGGCAATGGTACAGCACTGCTGACCGGCTGCATTCACGATACCAACAACCGAATCGTCCCAAACCAGCAAACCGAAACGATCGTTTTGATTCATTACGCCGTCCTGGTTCAAATCCTCGGTCACTGTTTTGCACAGTTCCGCAAATTTATCCAGCGTCCATTTGTTATCATACACCAACTGATAAGGATCCTCCAGTTCATACGCAGTACAAAGCTCCTTATTGAACATAATGACAAACGCGGCATTATTATCGGAAACCGTAATTTCACCGGTAGTGAAGAACAAAACGTCGTTTACAGAAAGGCTCTCGTTAGCCTTTTGATCCCACCAGCTTTTGGTCAAATCAATTCCGGGCATCGAATTCATATCATATAAAAAACCGCTATAGGCCAAAACACTCACATCATAGCCAGCAATCAAGGCAAGGTCAAAATTGCAGTCGCCCGCATTGACGTCGGTGCTGATCTGCATAAAGCCCGGACCGCCGCCGCTGGAATATGCTTTTTTCGTTGTCTGTATTATATCTACATTATAGTTTTGCTCCACAAGCGCTTTCCGCTTATACTGCGCATTGTCCAGCGCCAGTGAAGATTCCTCATCAAATTTAAAATCTTCCCATGCTACACTGCCGGCAGACAAAATATTAAAGGTCTCGCCGCCATAATCCATCGTTTCCGGCACCCCCAGTTTCTCCTCCTGCGGTGCGCTCATATCCGATAAATCGCTGCTGACATCGGAAACACTCCCGGAATTATCGGAAATTTTCTCTTCTTTGCACCCTGTAAAAAGCAACATGCAAAGCAGTATCATAAAAACAAAATACTGACAACGCTTCATCTTTTTTCCTCCAAATTCAAATAGATTCTATTATAATCATAACGCATTTATAAAGAACCAATCAATACATAAAAAACATCAATTTGTGCAAAATGGTATATTTTGATAAAAATATGCACACCATCTTTTAATATGCAACAAATAATAATGTAAATCAAGGTATAGTATGGCAAAGCGCCGTTTAAAACATCGTTTTCATTTTATAACGGTCAAGATCTACCATGCCATTGACGACTTCTATGCCCTCTGCCTCAAGCATTGCAGCCTGCACGCCTTCGCCCCCGAATACAAACGCTTGTGAAAGCTTTCCTTTTGAATTGATTACACGATGGCAGGGAACATCGCCGAAATAAGGATTCTGATGCAATGCGTTGCCTACCACACGACACATACGCGGATTCCCGGCCATCGCAGCAATCTGCGCATAGGTCGCAACTTGACCGCGCGGAATTTTACGAACAGCATCGTATATTTTTTCATACAATAAACTCATTGTTTAAATACCATCAAAAGCGTTCCGGCCGTAATCGCAGCAAGGCCGCCCCATCCCTTTCCCGATATTTTTTCTTTGAAAATGATCCATGAAAGCAGTACCGTAAAGACCACGCTGAGTTTGTCAATAGACGCAACTATGCTGACAGTTCCCGATTTTAGCGCGCTGTAATAGCAAAGCCAGGATGCGCCGGTCGCAATGCCGGAAAGACAAATAAATATCAGTTCACGTCCCGGTATCCTCAAAAGCGATTTTCCTTTTCCGCGTGCAAATACCACTGCAAAGGCTGCAGCCAAAACAACCGTTGTACGGATTGCCGTTCCCAAGTTGGGATCTATATCTTCAATTCCGATTTTAGCAAGAATAGAAGTCAAAGCCGCAAACACGGCGGACAAAAATGCGTATAGTATTGACTTTTTGCTTCCAGATGCTGAACTTCCGCGTTGCCACGTCATCAGCAAAATCCCCACCGCGATTAAAGCAGTTCCAATCAGCTTTTCTGCTAACTGATCGGTTTCGCCCAGAAGCAGAATGGACATCAAAATAGTCAGAACTGTGCTGGATTTATCAATGGGTACCACCCTGCTGACATCCCCAAGCTGAAGCGCGCGGAAATAACAAAGCCAGGATGCACCGGTAGCCAAACCGGATAAAATCAAAAATATCAGCGTTTTGACCGACATCATCATGATTTGATTTTGCGCATCCACAATCCATACCATCAGCCATGAAAAAAAGAGAACGACAATCGTGCGCACTGCGGTAGCAATATCAGAATCCGTCCTGCGAATTCCGCATTTTGCTAATATGGACGTCAAAGCCGCAAAAACAGCAGAGCAAAAAGCCAAAATAATCCACATAGTATGATCGCCTCCTGCATTATTTTAGCACATTGGCATTATTTGTACAAGCATTCAGATAAATTTTACATCTATTGCCTCAGATTATCTCTATATAAATATCAAACGAATAAAAATAAAGCAGGAATCAAAAACAAATTCCTGCTTTAAATGTATGATGAAAAACAAAAAACGGAACGCACAAAAGGGAAGAGAGCGTTCCAAAGTGGGGGAAAGATATGAGGAAAGAACAAAGGAAACCGAACAAATAGGAAGCGAAGCGAAAAACGAAGCTAAACAGCTTGGAACTGAAAAATACAGTTCAAGCCCTCGGTCGATTAGTATCGGTCAGCTGAACACATTACTGTGCTTACACCTCCGACCTATCAAACTTGTAGTCTGCAAGTGACCTTACTCCATTAAATGGATGGGATATCTAATCTTGAAGCATGTTTCACGCTTAGATGCTTTCAGCGTTTATCACTCCCGTACGCGGCTACTCAGCTATGCCCCTGGCGGGACAACTGATGCACCGGAGGTACGTCCGACCCGGTCCTCTCGTACTAAGGTCAGCCCCTCTCAAATATCCAACGCCCACGACAGATAGGGACCGAACTGTCTCACGACGTTCTGAACCCAGCTCGC
>CATYXQ010000079.1 GCA_958414825.1 uncultured Eubacteriales bacterium
GAGCCCGAGCCTGAGCCTGAGCCTGAGCCTGAACCTGAGCCTGAACTAACAAAACCGTTCACCGATCTTGAAAACCATGCATGGGCAAAAGAATCGATCTATAAACTGAGAGATGAGGGCATTATCCAAGGCACAGATGAAACGACCTATTCCCCGGATACTCCTATTAAACGCGGTGATTTTATTCTGATGCTGACAAGAATGCTCAATATTCATACTGAATTTACCGAAAACTTTGCGGATGTACCCGCCGACAGCTATTATTACAGCGCCATCGGTTCCGCAAAAGCCGCAGGTATTGCGGTTGGCGATGGAATAAACTTTATGCCGGAAACCAACATTACAAGACAGGACTTAATCACCCTTGCCTATCGTGCTTTTTTAGCCGAAAACTATATTATCAAAGCGGATATCACCGTTTCTTTGAATGCATTTTCGGATGCGAGCAGTATTTCCGATTATGCAAAAACCGCAGTGACTGCAATGGTTTCAGCGAGTATCATTCAAGGCAGCGACGGCAAAATCAATCCGCTGAGCAATGCCACACGTGCAGAAGTCGCAGTCATGTGCGCACGGTTATTTGATTTCATACAATAAAGTCTCCCTATATCGGCCGTGTTGAACAAAACAGCTGAAATACATTTCGCTTTTTCCGCAAAAATCCGAGGTATATTCTTGATATACCTCGGATTTTCAGCATACGGAATAATACACAAGCAAAGCGGAAATATGCTTTGCTTATCGAAGCATATTTCCGCTTTGCCAATCACAGTTTAATAAACAAGGGTTTTCACAATATACGGATACACCGCATAAAAATCTGCGAGCGTTGTACGGGTTTCTGATCCAGGATCATGAACTTTAAAATTCTTTGTTTCCAATCCCTCTCCCGTATAACCATACACAACGACGAAATGCATCGAACCGTTCGCTTTCTTCGCATGTACGATAACCGGTTTGCCCGCCGCTAAATTAGCATGCAAAAACGATGTATCGGTCGCCTTTCCGACGCTATAACCGGTCGGCCAGTAAATTGCACCGGTTGATGTAAATTTTTCGCTTTGCAAAATATTTGCCGGCGTTACGGTTGTACCGCGGCGATAACTCTCGGTCATGGCAAGCGCTGTGACCGCGCATCCGTGCGTACGCAGACTCTCCCCGCTGCCCGGCAGCGTCAGACGCGCCCAGCGGCTGTCATACTGTTTATACGAAGTTATGCTGAGGTTTATCGGTTCGGTCAAAGTATCTTTTGACACCGCAAGATACTGCGAGGCCACATATCCCACCGAATTTCCGTTATAAAGCACCTTGATGAAATTTCCGTATGTACCGAGACATAGCACGGTCTCACCGTTTTTCAGTTTTCCCTTTACCGAATACCCAAGCCCCGCTCCGCTGCGCACGTTTAAGTTCGATCCATTCGTTTGCACAGTTGCGACCGGCAGCCCCAGCGCCTGTATATACGATGCGGAAGCATAGCCGTACAACCCATCGCCGTACTCAATATGCCACCAGTTTCCCGTCTTATCATGTATCGTAATAACCTGTCCGTCATATAACGAGGCTTTCACTGTCGAACCGGTACTCGGCTCCGTCCGAACATTCAGCGTCGTTTTCACATGTACCTGACCGCCGTCAAGTGCAGAAGATCCCAATGCAAGCGCAGCGGATATTGCAGCCAGTGAAAACGCAACCGTGAGTTGTTTTTTCATATTTGTTTCCTCCTTTTACAAATATCCTCCCCATTAAGGACTACCAATATTTTATCACAGAAAAATCAAGAAAGAAAGTGAAAATAATTGGCAATAAAGTTGACATAAAAAGGAAGAAATGTTACCATTAAATAAAATTCTATTTTTCAGAATCGACGATACCTCCTTCAGCGCCAAACGTCGAAATAAACAGGAAACTATGAAAATTGAAACCATCAACATTCCGCACGGACTTTGCCTCGCGCCTCTGGCCGGGGTCAGCGATCGTGCGTTTCGCAAAATCTGCCGCGCGCACGGCGCTGAATATCTCTGTACCGAAATGATCAGTGCGGCCGCAATCTGTTACGGCGACAAAAAAACGCCGCTTCTTGCGGAATTTGACCCAGATGAGTTGCCAATCGCCGTTCAGTTGTTCGGATCAAAGCCGGATTTTATGGCCGAAGCGGCAAAACGCATTTCTGAAGGAACACTGGCAAGCTATGTCCGTATTCCCTCTGCCATTGACATCAATATGGGCTGCCCCGTTCGGAAAATCGTCTCAAACGGCGAGGGATGCGCACTGATGCGCGACGTTTCGCTTGCCGAAAAAATCGTCGCCGCTGTCCGGGCGGCCACACATCTGCCCGTTACCGTCAAAATACGCGCCGGCTTTGACGACACACATAAAAACGCCACCGAGATGGCTAAAGCGCTGGAAGCCGCCGGCGCATCCATGATCTGCGTTCACGGACGTACGCGTGAGCAAATGTACAGCGGCCGCGCCGATCTCTCAATCATCGCCAAAGTCAAGCAAGCGGTCAAAATCCCTGTGGTCGGCAACGGCGATATTTTCTCGGCTGACGACGCGTTCCGCATGATAGACGACACTGGCTGCGACGGCGTCATGATCGCCCGCGGCGCAATGGGAAATCCCTGGATTTTCGGTGAAATTTCCGCCATGATGGAAAAAAAACGCTATACTCCGCCGACGCTCAAAGAAAGAATCGAAACGGCTGTGCAGCATCTTGAACTGATGCTTGACACCAAACCCGAACGCACGGCGATCGCTGAAGCGCGCCGTCAAACTGCGCAGTACATTCACAATATGGAAGGAGCCGCAGCGGCGCGCGGACGTCTGCACACTGCCACAAACGCCGAAGAGATGAAACAGATTCTCCGCAGTCTGCTGTAACCTCAGCAATCATGACCCTCGGCCGCGCCCATGGTTTTCGTTATATAACAAGGAGGTGAAAACGGCAAAAACCGTTTTCACCTCCTTGTTATTATGTAAGCAATGAACAATAAACGTTCATCTTCGCTATTTCCAGGCAGGCATAATAATTTTATCACAGATTTCGCCGTCGAGCACGACGTCAAACACATACACCGGCCGATAGAATCCCTTTGTGTCAATGCGATATTCCATCGTACAGGATAAAACCGAAACTTGACTTGGCGCATAGTATTCAAAGCGATCTCCATTAGCAAATTTTCCTTTGCAGAGCCGTTTGTAAGCCGCAGACTGCGTCATAACCGGCACGTCCTTATAATACGCAAGCGTTACAAGTCTGTTGGTTATTCCTTTCAGAATCGATCCCTCTTTGTCATACCGGCAGTACAGCGCGCCGTCCATAAAACCGCCGTCTATCGGCTGCATGTTCACTGAAAAAGTATAGCGCCCCTCTCCGTCATCGCTGTATTCTGCAGTCTTTGGAATATAAATGCCATACCCTTTTAAAATTTCCCGCAGAAAAGTCTCATCAACTTTTTTACCAGCCGGTACCAGCACATCTTTTCCGGGCGTGTACTCATAACTGCGGTCATAATAATTTACATTTAAAAAATCGCCTGTAAAATGATTTGCAAAAATAGTGGTATGATCGTAATAATACGCATCCAAAAATGTGATTTTAGCATTTGCGGCAAACTCGGCGCCGAACGCATCACAAGTCGCTTTATTCAAAGGTTCGGTGCGATAAACCGGGACAGAAGTCACAGCGTCGTTCAATTCAAACGTTAAATTCCATACGACGCCCTTTGTATCAGCTGTAAAAACCGGAGATTCTTCCAGATTGCCGTATTCTTTCAGATGATAACCCGCATAAAGGCCGACAAGCACAATAGCGAACGCCGCCGGGAATGCCAAATAGGCAAGACGTTTTTTGAGAGTTTTTTCTTTTCTACCAAACAGAGACAAAACCGCCATGACGATACAGTATCCGAGAATACCGCCAAGGGTATTCGCAAACAAATCGTCCACATCCAGCATTCCGCGACCGGTAGCATACTGAACAAGCTCAATGAAAAGCGAAGTTCCAAATCCAATCACCGGGAGCGCATACCATTTTCTAAGCCGGTTTATCAGCAGCGGGAGCAAAATACCAAGCGGGATAAACAACGCCACATTCAAAAGCACATTCAGCCAATTTTGCAGAGAACAGCTGTTCCATGCCTCTCTCCACGCGCGAAACAAATGAAAATTTGTAACGGAAGCGCCGCCTGAATCCCTCAAAAGCGTCGCGTAAACCAAAACCGCGGTATATCCGACCAGCATCAGCGCCGCAATCGCTTTTCCCCACGGAAATTTTTTCGTCCCCTTTGTCTTTATCCGAAAGATAAAATAGATCGCTGCAAAAATTACACAGCCAACCGCAACCGCAGCGACAGCCAATCCGATCCCGCGCTCAAGCAGGCTGAGAACGAACTGCAAAAAATCATGCATACATGCCTCCGTTGATATTTGAACATCTGCCGTCCGCTTTTATTTTCGTACAAGCGGAACAAAGACAACTTCGTAGTATCCCTTATTTACTTTTTGGTCTGCAACGACAGCTTCCTCACCGTCTGTCCCTGTCGTTTTTTCCAACGTATAGTCATTCCAAAACACGACCAGCAGCTGCGTTGTATCAATCTCCAAAAACGCGGAGGTCAAACCGTAACCGACCTGCCCTGTAGCGCTGTACATATCGTAAAGCCGCTTTGCTTCTGTGGCGTCCAGCGCTGTCGAATCATAATGTAAGCAATATTGTTCCGTATACGACGCATTGTTTTCCCTATCCGAAGCCGGCGTCAACTCGGACGTATCCAAAAGCAAACCGCCGGTAATCCGGTTTTCATCCCACTTCTCTATTTCTGCATCCGCGCCAGCGGCGGACTTTATCTGCGCTTCCAGCCAGGCAATCGTGCGCTCCATGTCAGCATACAGCGGATACGTGGTCAAAGAAATCTTTCTGAACTCATCCCACACATCATGTACAGGCTTTGAAAAAGCAGAATTCGGATTTGTATTGATCACCATCGGAGAATAGAATTCCACTTCTCCGACAGACGGGCGGCGCAGACGGTCATAATCCAACACGCCGAGTTCCGCGCGATACAACGCAAAAAATTCTGATACAGGCGCCTCAAACTGGGTATACGCTCCGTTTTTCCGCACGGAAAAAGTCATACGAAGCGCATTTCCATACTTTTTAAGCATCGGATCTATCTCATAAAGCAGCGCATTCATACGCGGATCGTTTGCATACCGCTCCAAAAAGGGCTGCGTTTTCGGAACAGCTTTGGAAATAAAATATTCCCGCGCAATCGGAATGCCGAGCTTTGTATGCATCACCGTCGAAATCCGAAAAGCCGCAATATCCCGATCATACGGATTCAGCAGATTTTGAGCGTCAAATTCAACTGTATTTTCGAGCAGTTCGGACAGCGCTTCGAGCAGTTCCGGATCGTCAAACCGTCTGTCCTCAAATGCAATATTATTCACCGTAATCTCCGCATAGGATATTGCATCCGCATCCGGAACATATTCGTCCATTTTAAAAACATCTACGCCGAAGATGATAAAATACAGCGCAAAGCCAAACGAAAATGCCGTCAGACCGCGGAAGCCATGGAACATGGCTTTCGGCGTTTTGTGTAAAATCGTATTCAAGAGCATGGAACCCAGCAGAGCCCCCGAAATAAAACCGAATATCATCCAAAGCAGATTCGATTCCGAAGTAATCGCATGGAAAAACAGACCCGTAAAAATCGTTACGACAAATAGAAGCAGATATTTGATGACCGTTCCGACACGTTTGAATACAATCGTTTTTTCCGTATTTTCGATTGCGCGGCGCCGGTAAATTACCGCCGTTCCGAGTATAAGCGCGGCAATGGCCAAGACAGCGCAAACCAAAGAAAATACGGAAAGTCCGTCTTCATAATGTACCGCAGCGTATGCCGCCGGAGACAGCCACGATAAAACGCGCTCCGAAAAATAGTATTCCATGTTATAATAAACCGCATAAGCAGAACGCAGCATGACCATCCCGAAATAAGCCGCCAGCGGATAG
>CATYXQ010000080.1 GCA_958414825.1 uncultured Eubacteriales bacterium
CAATCGACCGCGGCGGACGTTGGAAGCGCGAAGCGGAGTTGCGGATACCGCCTTTCTTGAGCAGGGTTTTCTTTTGGAGTGTACACGGCATGGTGGGGTTAATTTTTGAACAAAAGGCTGAAATCGCTTGTGAATACGGGCGGTTTCAGCCTTTTGATTTCTTCGGTTCCCGCGCGGATTCCTTTGAATTGCCGCCTTGGCGGCGCGCGGTTCGGCGAGTGTTTTCATAAAAGAGTCAAAGCGTAGCTTTTGAAAAGGGCGGCGCCGGGTCTCGTTAAAAAAGCGCGGATAAACAGGATTACCCGTTTATCCGCGCTTTTTATATTCTATACTGCGCTTTTTCTACGCCAGGAATAGCCGGATCCTCAGAACGGCGCTTTTCGCAGCGGCAGGGGATCGCAGGTTCTGGCTATGCGGTCGCACATCAATTCCAGCATGTGCAGTTTCACATCGCTTGCAGACGGATCATGATAGAGATTGTGAGTTTCATTCGGGTCTTTTTCGAGATCATACAGTTCACCTGCGCAGGGGCGGCTGTTGAGGCTTTCCGGAACATAATGAATCTTGGTCAGTTTGTATTTGCCCTCTCGGATCATGCTGCAAAATTCATACGGCACGGCGTCGCTCTCGTATTTGTAAAATTCGGAGTACACGTTGTCCCGAAAAACGTCGGGTGAGCTTTCGCCGCTCAGCAGGCTGAAAAGCGAGCGTCCCTGCATCCCTTTGCACGCAGGCAGACCGCAGGCCTCAAGCAGCGTGGGCGCAAGGTCGGTCAGTTCGACCAGCGCGGGGCTGACAACGCCGCTGCGGAATTTTTTCGGCCAGGACACAATCAGCGGGACATGCACGTTGTTCTCGTAAAAATACGGGCCTTTCAGATACATGCCGTGGTCGCCGAGGTTTTCGCCGTGATCGGAATGGAATAGGACGATGGTATTTTCAAGCTGGCCGGACTTTTTGAGATAATCGAGCATACGTCCCACCTGTACGTCGATAAAATCGCACATTGCCCAATAGGCTGCCCGGATCATCCGATGGTCGTGCGCGCTCATCGTATCGTATTCATACGCGCCTTTTTTGCCGTAAGCGCCCTCGTGGTCGCGGCGCTGGAAAGGCGATTTGTCATCCAGTTCGCCCGGAACATAGTTTGGCAGCGGAATTTCGTCCAGAATGGGGAGATAGCGCTCAAGATATTCCGGGGGTGGATCAAAGGCGTGATGCGGGTCAAAGCAGTTGAAAGAAAACAGCCAGGGCTGACCGTATTTATTTGCATTATCCATAAAATCGATGGCGCGGTCGGCGCACCACTTCGTCTGATGGTATTCCGGCGACATGCCCACGCGGACATATTTGCAGTCTTCGCGCGGCGGATGGGCATATTCTACACCCTGCGCTTTGAGCCACATTGCATAGGCATGGAGCGGCCAGTCGTGCTGCGGTCCGTGACCGTGGCTCCATTCAAAATAATCGTAGCCGTCGTTGATCCGGCGCTCGGTGATTTTACATACCGAATAGTGGCAGGCGGAAATATGTAGTTTGCCGGAGAGTCCGCACACGTATCCCGCATCGTGCAGAAGACGTGTCACAAGCGTTTCATCCTCAGGGATGTCCACACCGTTTTGACACGTGCGGCAGACATGGGGGTACCGTCCGGTCAAAAAGGAGGCGCGGCTCGGCGTGCAGACCGGATTTTGCGCGTAGGCGTTTTCAAAACGCACGCCGGACGCCGCCAGACGGTCGATATTCGGCGTGCGCACAAACGTGTTTCCGTAGCATCCGAGCGTGTCGAATCTCTGCTGGTCGGTACAAAGCCATAATATATTCGGCCTCGTGTCCTGCTTCATGATGATTCCTCCCAAAATAATAAAGATACGGCAATAATTAAAGATAGGTGCGAAAATGAATTTGCGAAAAAGCGCGGTTCGTCTCGGGGCAGGCTTGCTTTTTTCGGTAAAGACCAAGCCGGCAGCCGCCGAACCGCCGAAAAAGCTCAGAGCCTGCGCAAAAGTTTAATCAGTCCGCAAAAGAGCGTGAGGGAACCGATGAGGGCGAGAAACGCCACAAGCTCCCTTGGAAGTTCCCCTTGCAGACGAACGGACAGGAGCGGTTTTTCAGCGTTTTTTCTGCGGCCGAGCGCAAGCGAAATATCAAAACGGCGGCTCAGCATACCGGAGACCTTTCTTTTCAGACGCTTGGCTTTGACTGAAGCGACGGTTATTTTCCTGTTCATGAAAATCCCTCCTATTTTGTATTTATTATACAGCGCGGCGCTTCCGATTTCAAGGCGTTTTTGTGAAAAATAAAAAAGTGTTTTCATTTCGGGAGGAATCGTGTATAATAAAATTGAATATAGTATACGGAACAAATAAAATTAAAAATTTTTAGGGAGAGAAACGGTGGCTTTTTATTCGCCTTTTTTTCTGCTCGCATTTTTGCCCGTGGGCGCTTCCGTATATTATAGTATACCACTGAAATTTAGAAATATTGCGCTTTGCGCTTTGAATCTGCTTTTTTATTTTTTCGCGGCCGGAAAATGGTTTTTTGTACTGCCGTTTGGCTGTGTGCTGGTTTGCTTTCTGGCGCGTTTTCGGCCGGCTGCGGGCATTGCCGTTTTGGCCGTGCTGTTTGCGCTGTGCAAAGCGTTTGCTTTTTTACCGCTTGGTATTTCTTTCTTCTTTTTTCGGGCGATTTCCTTTCTGGCGGACGGCGCGGGCGAACGGAACCCTGTTCGGATATTTTCCTATCTGCTTTTTTTCCCGACCGCGGCTATGGGGCCGATTACGCGCTACGCCGAAATGTCGCCGCTTTTGTGCCGGCCATCGCCGCCGGATTTTTCACGCATTGCGGGCGGTATTCTCCGCTTTTGCGCGGGGCTTGTGAAAAAGCTCTTCTTTGCCGATATGCTGCTTTTGCTGCATCGGGATTTTCTTAGCGGAAGCACCTGCCTTTCGGCGGCTATGGCGCTCTTTTCCTATACGCTGTATCTGTATTTTGATTTTTCCGGATACAGTGATATGGCGCTTGGCTGCGCGGCTATTTTCGGCTTTTCGCTGGCGGAAAATTTTTTGTATCCGTATACGGCGCGCTCGGTCGGCGAGTTTTTCCGCCGGTGGCATATTTCACTTGGCCGTTGGTTCCGCGATTACATTTATATTCCGCTCGGCGGCAGCCGGCACGGAACGCTTCGGATGCTTGCGGCGCTTGCCGCAGTCTGGCTTCTGACTGCGCTTTGGCATGGGACAACCGCTTGCTTCCTGTTTTGGGGAGCATACTGCTTTTTGCTGGTCGCGCTGGAAAAGCTTGTTCTTCCGAAAGGAGTTTTGCCCGGTCGGATCAGTACGTTTCTTCTGATCTCGCTTGGATGGATTTTTTTCTTCTCGCCAAATCTCCGCTCTGCGGCCGCGTTTGCATCGCGGCTGTTTTGCAGGGGAGGCACGCTTTTGTATAGCCGGGCGGATCTGTATGACGTCATACGCTTGCTCCCCTTTTTCCTGCTCTGCCTGGTACTGGCAACGCCGCTTTTTCGGAACCTCGGCGAGCGGCTCTGGCAAAAAAATGTGCGGCTTCCGCTATATTTGTTTTCTGCCCTGGCTTACATACTTGCGCTCTCCTGTATAGCCGCGGGCGGCTATACGCCGTTTCTGTACGCGGCTTTTTAGGGGGCGGAGATGGATAAGTTCTTTTCTCTGGCGAGTCTTTTCGTCTCGCTCGCTTTGCTTTTGTGCGTGTTTCTTTGTCCGGTGCCGGGAAATTTGCCCGGCGAGGACCGTGCGCCGCGCGCGTTTTCGCTGTCGGACGCGGACGGTTGGTTCTGTGATCGTCTGCCTTTGCGGTATGCTTTGCTGCGATTCAACCGCGACGCCGAACTTTTGCTTGGGAAAAACGAATACCGCGGTTCGTTTTTCGGGCGGGAGCGCGTCCTTTTTTCAGAGGAGGAAACATGCGCTGAAACTCTGGAGGCCAATCTCCAGGCAATCTCTGCTTTTGAATCCTGCGCGGCGCTTCCTGTCTTTACGCTGCTTGTCGGCGACAAGACGGATATTTTGACCGAGTACACGCCCCGCTTTTACGCTTCGGAGCGGGAAGAACTGGTGGAAATGTTTCGAGACAGCAGTCTCTCAAAGGTGGATGTGTTTCCCGCGCTGCGTTACGCGGGCGGCGTCGGCAAATACATTTATTACCGCGGAGACCGCCATCTGACTTCGCTTGGCGCGTACTATTGTTATGCCGCTTTGGGAAGCGCGCTCGGCTATACGCCGCACGATGCGACGGATTTTTCGATTTCGGTTGTGGACAGCGCTTTTTCGGGAAGCGACGCGCGCCGTCTGCTTGTCGAGACAAATGATACGATTGCGCTTTATCGCTATCGCGGGGACAGCGCGCTTTATGTAAAGAATCCGGATACCGGCAGTACGCACAGGGGACTGTATTATGAAGAAAAGCTGCTCGGCAGCGACAAATATTCGGTCTTTCTCGGCGGAAACGCGGGTCATCTCGAGGTTCGCGGCGGGGAAAAGCGTCCGCGGCTTTTGATCGTGCGGGACAGCTATGCCAGCGCGATAGCGCCTTTTTTGGCGCGGCATTTTGACCTCGATTTGGTGGATCTGCGCTATACGAATCTTTCGGTGCGCAGGCTGATTCGGGAAAACGAGTATGCGGCGGTTCTGTTTTTGTTTGGAATTGATACGTTAGCTCAAAATGAGATTTTGTTTAAACTTGGAATGTGAAAGAGAGGAAACGGTTCAATGGGCAATCTGGAACAGCCGGTTTTGGTTTTATCGGGCGTCGGCGCGCGAACGGCGGCGGCATTTGAAAAGCTATCCATCCGCACGCTGGGCGAGCTTTTGCGGCATTTCCCGACGCGCTATGAAAATCGGGGTGTGGTTTCGCTTCTTTCCGAGGGGGCGCCCGACCGTCCGCAGTCCTATATCCTGACCGTAGCTTCACAGCCCACCCGTGCGCGTCTGCCCGGCGGGCGGACGATCGTTCGCTTCCGCGCGTTCGACTTGAGCGCTTCGGCTGAGATTGCGTATTTTAACCAACCTTATATGAAAGATAAATTTCAGGTCGGCGAGGTCTACCGCTTTTACGGAAATCTCCGTGAAAAGGATGGGCGTCTCTCTCTTGTCTCGCCTGTGGCCGAGCGGTATTTTGCAAATACGCCGCTGCCTGAACTCTATCCGGTTTACCGGCTTTCGGCAGGGCTGAACAAGCGGATTCTGCGCGCGTGCGTGCGTCAGGCATTGGCGCTCTGCAAAAACGAGATTGTTGAAACGCTTCCGCATGACATTCGAGCCTCCTATGATCTTGCCGCCCTTGTGTATGCGCTTGAAAACATTCATATGCCTGAAAGCCTTGAGGCGCTTGACCGCGCGGCGCGCCGGATCGCTTTTGACGAGCTTTTTGAAGCGGCCGTCGCCGTGCGGCTGCAGCGTGGCGCGCGGCTGCGCGCACGCGCAATGCGGATGCGTGATACGGATCCCGCGCCCTTTTACGCGGCGCTGCCGTTTGAGCCGACCGGCGCGCAGCGGCGCACGATTGCCGAAATTGCCGCCGATCTTTCTGCCGGTACGGATGACGGCGCGCCGCGCATGTCGCGGATCGTGGTCGGCGACGTCGGGAGCGGAAAGACGGTCTGCGCGGCGGCGGCGCTCTTTTTTGCCGCGCGCAGCGGCGCGCAGGCGGCTATGCTCGCGCCGACCGAGATTCTGGCCGAACAGCATTATGCGGTGCTGTCTGCATTGTTTGAACGGTTCGGCTTTGTGTGCGCAAAGCTCACCGGAGGAACGCCTGCTGCGGAAAAACGCCGGGTAAAGGCCGCGCT
>CATYXQ010000081.1 GCA_958414825.1 uncultured Eubacteriales bacterium
GCTTCTCATCCAATTTGGAAAATACATGTTCATTTTTATTTTTCCTTTTCTTTTCGGACAAAATTTTGTATAATAAAAACAATCTTCTTTGATCGGAGAAATTCTTATGCAAAAAAATATACGACGGGAAATCGACCGAACTACACTGCCCCCGATTCTCAGAGAATTCGCCGGTTACAAAACCGGTATTGAAAACTGTTCAGCATTGACCGTAGAAGAATATTTGTTGGACTTGCGCACTTTTTTTCGGTATCTTGTAACCGTCAAAAATCATCTTCCTGTTTCAAACGATACGCTCTGCAAAGCCAATATCTTAGACGTAGATCTGAACTTTATCCAAAATATACGCGCCGAGGACATTTACGAATTTTTGTTTTATGTCGGCACCGACCGTCAAAACGGCTGGGCGGCAAAAGCGCGCAAACTCACCGCGATCAAAGCGTTTTTTCGCTATCTGGTTTCCAAAAGAAAGCTGCTCGACCAAAATCCGGCTACAGATATTGATTCTCCCAAAAAAGAACGTGCATTGCCGAAATTTCTGACATTCGGGGAAAGCGTAACGCTGCTTGATACCATACGCGGCGACGAAGCCTCGGCGAGCCGAGCGCGGGATTATGCCATTGTGACGCTCTTTTTAAACTGCGGTATGCGGCTTTCCGAGCTTTGCGGAATTGATCTCAAAGATCTTGATCCCGAAATGCGCTCACTTCGCGTCATTGGAAAAGGTTCAAAAGAACGTGTAATCTATCTAAACACCGCCTGCCGTGAAGCGCTTTCGGATTATCTTGAGGGTCGAAGTGTCAATCTGAATGAAAATCAAGCTGCAAATCCCGCCCTGTTTCTGAGCGGCCGCGGCAATCGTATCAGCGTAAAAACCGTTCAATGGATGGTCGGAAAATATCTGAAAGCCGCTGGGCTTGAAAATCGCGGTTATTCCGTACATAAGCTGCGCCATACAGCCGCAACACTAATGTATCAGAGCGGCAACGTAGATGTCCGTGTATTGAAAGATATTCTGGGGCATGAGCAACTCAACACCACCCAGATTTATACGCACGTCAGCGACGCGCATATGCAGGCGGCTATGGAACAAAATCCGCTCTCCAAAATCAGAAACGAAAAAAACAGGGATTAAAATTCATACGGGCTTAACGTATTTTTGACACCCAACCAATTTTTTCATAAGATGAAATTATAGGGTGGTGATGTCGTGCTTAAAAAACAGAAATTACGAGCGGCGTGGATTAAAAAAACGATTGTTTTCATTATTTTTTTAGCAATTGCGTTTGCTTTGATCTATAATCTCCAGATCATTCCGGCGCTGATTCCGCTTGCAAAATCCGAAGCAACGACCGAAATCACGGCGGCGGTAAACCGAATTATCCGTGAATGTCTCCGAAGTGAAAGCTGCGACTACTCAAGCATTGTACGTCTGGCTTATGACACAAACGGAAACGTCGTATCTGTGGAAACGGACACGGTCAAAATGGCGGATCTAATCAGCAGCATTGTCGAATCAGCCGCTAATACGCTCGGCGGCAATGAAAAGCTGACTGTGCAAATCCCCGTCGGTAACCTCAGCGGCGGCGCGCTGCTGACCGGAAAAGGACCGAACATCGAAATACGCGTGGCCGTTTCTCGAAAAATATCCTGCTCGGTCGAAAATGAATTTTATGAAAGCGGCATCAATCAAACTCTGCACCGAATTGTGCTGAATGTGGAAACGGAAACCTATGCTCTGCTTCCGGCACATGTTCAAAAATTTCAGGTTACAACCGAATACTGCGTAGCCGAAACCGTTATTGTAGGCAAAGTACCGGACGCTTATACACATATCAACCGGCTGACCGAAGACATAAACGAAGGAGAAATAGACGATATTTACGATTTCGGCGCCTTTGAGGACTAAGAAGCAATTTTGAAGAATTTTGTTGCCTCCTCCGAAAAAATGTGCTATACTGATTAAAAACTACAAAAGCAGGGGTGCCGGTATGTCGAAAGAAAAAATGATCTACTTCCGCACATCGCTCGGCGGATTCAATAAAGAGGATGTCAACAGCTATATTGAAAAGCTGAACGCCGAATTTTCAGAACGTGAAAAATCCGCGCGAAAGAAGCTGGAAGCTGCAGAAGAAAAACTGACTGACCTTGAACGGCTCAAATCCGAACTGGAGCAGGCGCTCGACAAAATTTCTAAGCTTGAAAGCGCAGCGGAAAGCCGTGAAAAGTTAATTAAAGAACAACTTCAGCGCATTGATGAGCAGGCGGCGGAAATCGAAGCGCTCGCCTGTTCCAAAAGCAGCGCCGAAAGCGAAGCCGCAAGGCTTGCCGAACGTATCGAATCCCTTTCGGAAATCATTCAGAAATCCCAAAAATATGACGGCGTAAGTTCGCAGATCGGAGAAATTATTCTATCTGCAAAAAGTACAGCCGATGAAATCGTGAGTCAAGCACAAAGAGAATCCGAACGAAAAATACACGAAACAAACGAACAGTTGGCCGACGCCGCACGAAATTTCAACGCCCGCGCCGCTACTGCGGCCTATGCCGTTAAAACCGAAATGCGCAAATTGGCGCGTCAATCTTATGCCACGCTGGCGGAAAAGACTGAGCAAACCGCAGTTTTGCTACATTCTTTAGCTGAAAATATCAGTCAGTCCACCGAAGCATTTGACGACAGTTTGTCCGCTGTCAAAACCGAAACGGAAACCGCCGTCGAAAATGAAGCAGCAAAGCTATTTACCGAAGAACATAGACTGAAATTTTGAAGATGCAAACATATTTTACCAATTATTTCAAAGAATGGGCCGACACGCTTCACGCCGGGGATGAAATTCTGCTCTCCGGCACGGTTTATACCGCGCGTGATGCAGCGCACAAACGCATTGCCGAAGCAATTCACACAGGCACGATGCTCCCCTTTGATTTAAACAACGCTTTTATTTATTATGCAGGTCCGACGCCCGCCAAAAGAACCGCAGTCGGAGCCTGCGGACCGACAACATCTTCCCGGATGGATCCGTATGCACCGGATTTTTACGCGCGAGGACTGGCGGCGACCATCGGAAAAGGCGATCGCGCCCCGGCAGTATATTCCGCTATCCAAAAACGCGGGGGACTGTATCTGTGTGCCATCGGCGGCGCCGGTGCGCTCGCGTCCATGGCCATACGCACGTGCGAAGTCATTGCTTACGAAGACCTTGGATGCGAATCGATCAAACGTATGGAGATCGAAAATTTTCCGCTTTTTGTCGGCATTGATACAAAGGGACGGAGCATATTTCAGCAAAAAACGTAAAACACGTTTAAGGAGGTGCGGAAGATGTCTGTCGGGGAAAAAATCCGAGCATTGAGAAAAAAGCGTGGTATGACCCAGGCCGGTCTCGCGGACGGAATCGTCACGCGCGGTATGCTCAGCCAGATTGAAAACGAAACGGCGCTTCCCTCGCTTCCAACGCTCTGCGAAATCGCCAAACGGCTTGAAACCGCGCCAGGGGTACTGTTAGACGAACATATAGACATTTTAACGGCTGAACATGCGCGCACCGTCAGTTTGCTGATTAAAGAATTTAAAAGCGGAAATATTTCCTCCTGTATGCTTTTGTTTGAACAATCCGAGATCGAAATTACAAACGATATTGCGTTGATTTATGCCCGTACTGTTTTCAGTACGGCTTTCAGCGCTTTCTGCGGCGGAGATTTTATTTCGGCAAAAAAATATCTGTCGAATGCAAAAGCCTGCCTTCAAAAATTAATTCCGCCCGATACACTGGTTACAGAAGCGCATATAGAACTGGTGAAAAATATTATGGAAAAGATTGAAAAACTCAGCGAACTTCCGGCAAGTATGCCCGAACAGCCTGATTTTTCTTTTTCACCGTCGTTGTTCCTATACGCACTGAAACTCCTGGAGACCGAACGCACAAATTCTGCCCGGCTCCTTCTGGAAATGAATTGTCCTGAAGAGCCGTATGCCTCATTTATACGCGCAAAACTTTTGATTTTGGATTATAAATTCGTTGATGCCATTCTGATTTTGCGTACACTGATAGGCGCGCAGGAAACGCCGATTTTTTTATCCTTGCTCGCCGTTTCCGTAATCGAGACCTGCTGTCGGCAATGTGAAGATTATAAAGGCGCTTATGAAAGTCAACTTCAATACCGCGCCCTGTTGGAAAATCTTCGACGCTGACTGTTTATAAACCAAAAGACCGGAACACGCTGTGTTCCGGTCTTTTGGTTTACCTGCACAGCCAAATCAAAAAATTTTCTTATTTTTTGATTAAAAATAATTATTATTTAGAATTGAAAAAAATTGGAATTTGTGGTATAGTATATAATGGGTAAGAAAGGGATTTCTTCTAATTTTCTCTTTTTCTTATATAATTGCACACAATCCGATACGAATAAATAGTAAACGGAGGTTTACCATGAAAGATAAAAAGCTATCCATGGCCGATCTTGCCTTGGAATTGACAAAAAAAGACGCGCAAAGCGCTGCGGAAGCCAAAAAATCCAATACGCTGTCCGCACGGCAGATGATTCAGGCAATTTTGGATGAATCAACTTTTGCCGAAATCGGAACCTATGTGCGGCGGTCGGCAGACAGCGACGAATTTGAAGGCGTCATTTGCGGGTACGGCGCAATAGATTCAAGACTTGTATTCATATTTGCGCAGGACTTTTTCAGAATGAAAGGCGCATTTGACCGGCAGCAGGCCAAAAAAATTTGTGACTTATATGCACTCGCCGAAAAAAGCGGCGCACCGATTATCGGTATTTTCAACAGTGCAGGCGCATGTATTCGCGAGGGCGTGGATGCGCTCGGCGCATACGGTGAAGTCATGCGTGCCGCCGCAAAAGTGTCGGGCATCATTCCGCAGATCGCCTACATTCACGGTATTTGCGCCGGAAGTGCGGCAGTCATCTCCTCCATGTTCGATATTTCCGTCTCGGTAAAAGATAAATCCAGCGTCTATGTAAATCCGCCCTCCCTGCTTTCCGCAAAAGACGCAGGTAGCGCACAACATGCGGCTAAAACCGGACT
>CATYXQ010000082.1 GCA_958414825.1 uncultured Eubacteriales bacterium
CCAAAACCTCCGCTTCCCGCTCCGTCATATCATGACCGAGCGCTTCAATCGGATCTGTATAAGAATACGCGGGAGTCTGTGAGCAGTTCATACAGGTATACGTTTTAACGCCTGACATTGTACACGTCGCAGGCGTTGTAATGACACCGTCATCGTAACTATGCGTATGTATGCCGCATATACTGCAGCAATTATTTTTATCGTAAGTATGCTCTCCGACAACTTCTGTACAGTATGATTCGATCGGAGCGGTCAAATACCTGGCAAAAATCGTCCGCAAATCAGATGCAGTCTCTGCATAATATACGGATACGCTTTTTACGCGGTTGATTCCGCCCGCAAACGTTCCTCCGCAGTTCACCTTTCCGCTTTTGAGCAAAAAAGTCACCTGCTCTACCGTACCCGTTTTTTGATTAAATCCGCCGAAATAAAAATGTGTGCCTGTTGTAACCGTTCCGTTTAAAACCACCGTGGCGTCGTGTACGTTTTGACTGACAGAACCGGGAGAAAAAGCACCCGTGCAGGCTATATCGCCAAACACTTCGATTTTTACCGAACCGTTGCGGCAGGCTTCGGATACGGTATTTCGATTGCCACCGTATATATACCCGAAAGTGCCGCTGTAAAATGTCAAATGTGTATTTGCCGTTGTATGTACAGTTTCACCGCCTGCGTTGCATCCGCCGAGCAAAATAATATAATTGGTTTCAGAATCAAGCATGGTCACATTTTTTCCAACCGTAAAATGATTGTGTCTCGCCGCCCAAACACCATTTGCGGTCAATTTTATTTGAATGTTATCCATTTCCAGTTCACCGGACAAATACCAATGCGTTGTGCTTTCAAACTTCAGCGTTGCCGGAGCATCGGCATCTAAACTGGTCAAGTGAATTTTTCCGCTGTGAACCGGCTCCTCAAATACATTCAAACTTCCGTTTTTCGCATTAGAATCCACTATAACGGATCCCGAAACATAAATTGTACCGCCGGAATCGCCAAGCAATTCATAAGCCCGCGACAGTGTGGCCACGCTGTCACTTATACTCGTACCCGTATTTGCATCATTTCCGGTTTCGCTAAGATACACTATTGGTTCTGCCGCACTTATTGCCAAGCAAGCAGCTGCAATTGTAAAAATGAGAATCAGCAAAAAGCGTATCGCTGTTTTCATGGAAAAATCCCTCCGTACAATCTTTTTATTTTTTGGTTTTTTTAAGAATAGCCAAATTCAAACACACAAGACTTATTTGCAAATTTTTCTGTCTGTTTTTACGACCGATAACATAAATTTCTATGAAAAAGTGTAGCATATTCATAATTTTTTTAAAATGGATGAATGCGAATCTTTGTATTTTTAAGAACAATATTTTGCCGATTTGATTGATTTTTTCATACACTTGCGATACAATAAAACAGGGGGGATAGTATGAACGCTCAGTTTTTCAAAAACATGACGATTACCGCAGTTCATGACTGCGCAAAAATTTATACAACAGTCAATCAACAGATAATTTGTCCCAAACGCAGACTTCATGGTCTTGTGTATTTTTTAGAGGGAGAAATTGAATACCAATATCCACAAAAAACCGTATCTGCAAATCCAGGTTCCATTTTATTTCTGCCCTGCGGAGTCCCTTATCTGATTCATCGCCCAGTAGCGGCGCAATGTATGTATATTAATTTTTCCACCTTAGAACTCACACACCTGGATCCGTTTTCAAAAGTATATCCGAATAACAAATCAATGTGCGACTGCTTTTCCAATGCGATCCAAATCTATCGGCAAAAGCGCGTCGGATATGAGGCTGAACTGAACAGCATTGTTTATAAAATCATTTCGTTAATTCAATCGGCAGACAGTACCGGATACATGCCCAGAACACAATACTGTAAGATTCAGCCAGCGGTAAAATACATTCATGAGCAATATTATAGCGGAAATATCCGAGTGGCGCAATTGGCTCAACTTTCAGGGATCAGCACACGATATTTTACGCAAATTTTTTCAGCATATTATGGTGTCTCTCCCAAAGAATATATCATCAGATTACAGTTGGATATGGCTTGCAATATGCTGACCAGTACCAAAGAAACCATCGGCGATATTGCTGTCTCCTGCGGCTTTTCAGATATTTATTATTTTTGCAAGACGTTTCACAAAACGTTCGGTATGCCCGCAACCGAATATCGCAGGCTCAACAGCGTTATATAGTCGTGTTTATACAAAAAGACTTCGGAATCTTCCGAAGTCTTTTCACTGTAATTAACGGCGCAATTACATCTCTACAGCTTTATTTTCGATCATATCGATCAGTCTCCTGCCGCACGCTTCCAGAAATTTTGCAGCTGCGGGGGCCAGTTCTCGACCGAAGGGCGTGTAAAAGTTATCCGCTTCCAAAGTTAGATCGCCGGTATAATCGATTTGTGCCAGCGCCTCGCATATGGTATCCCAGTGCATTTTTCCGAGGAACGGAATCGTATGCGCGTCACTCTGATAATCATTATCATGCACATGTAGCGCACCGAGACGATTCTTTCCCAATCCTTTGATCATTTCTGCAGCATCAAAACCATACAATCCGCTGTGCCCCAAATCGAGACACGCCGTAAAACAATCGTCTCCAAGCATATCCAAATAATCAATAAATTCTTTGGTACGGGAACACGCGCTCGGTACGATTTGTTTGGTTTCTCGATTTCTCTGCCACATATTTTCAAGCGCAATACGCACTTTTGCAGCTTTTGCATAAGGCGCTAAACTCCGATAGAACTCCATATTGATCTGCCTTAGTTCTTTCGCATACAGCGCATATTCCAAATGATGGATCGGATGGACGACAATGATTTGTACGCCGAGTAATCCTACGATTTCAATCGCGCGCGTGAGTTTATCGAAAATTGAAGAATTATATGCATCGTCATCTAAACGCATACTCGGAAAAGGCGCATGCGCCTGTCGAAAGGAGAGCCCCGCCGCTACAGCGGCATCTTTCAATCGATGTACATAGTTTAAATAATCCGGAGCGTTCAACGGATGCGCATCGTCTTTCATACCAAACATTGTATAATCCAAGGCGTCAAATCCCGCCTCTGAAAGAATCCGCACGGCCTGTATATCGTCAAACATACGGCCTAAATAATCGGTTTGCGTAGATAATATCATATGCAAATTTCCTTTTTCATAACTTTACACATCTATTGTACCCCAAGTTCGCAAGTTTTGTCAATTCAAAAACAACCATTAGACGAAGGCAATGACTGAAATCCTATAAAATATTGCCGGCGAGACTGAAATTCTATACAACACACGGAGACTCTTTCGAATCTCCGTGTGTTAGGTATGAATGTCCATATCGAAACTTGAGAAAATAAAAGTCCGAGTGTCCATACGAACACTCGGACTGGTCTGAGTGACACGACTTGAACGTGCGGCCTCTACCACCCCAAGGTAGCGCGCTACCAACTGCGCCACACCCAGATTTCCAGCTTGATTATTATAGCACAGCTTTTTCATAACGTCAAGTATAAATTTGATTTTATACAATTTTCATACAATGAAAGTAAAAAATGCATCTAAGATTTTTTGACTTTGCGAAATCAAATTTCCACATATAATATCGCGAATACCGCTGTTGCCGCCGACTTTATCTCTCTTTATATCAAACCGTTATCAGACTGTCAAAATTTTTGATACCTCTAAAAGCAAAAGACAAAAGCGGCTACTTGATTTTATCTTCCAAAAGGTGTATGATAAAGTGTAATATTTTGGATGTACGCGAAAGGAATGGATTGGATTTTGAAGAAAGTGGGAAGCCGCCTGCTCGGCACAGCCTCGCTGATGGTTTTGCTGACATTATTCTCAAAACTGCTTGGTATGCTGCGCGACATTCTGCTTGCAAACAATTTCGGCACTTCGATGCAGGCTGTCGCTTACGAAGCGGCCAGCCGCCTCCCGATCACACTGTTCGATTTTGCATTAGGCGGCGTTGTCACAGCCGCTTTTATACCGATTTTTAATGAGATCCTGGTTAAAGATGACAAAGCAGCCGCTTTTAATTTCGCAAACAAATACTTTAACTTAATACTCCTTGTAACAACCGCTATGACCTTGCTCGGAATTCTTTTCTCCGGTCAGCTGGTTTCATTTCTCGCGCCTAAGATCAGTATCCCAACGCAAGAACTCGCAACTGCGCTCAGCCGAATCATGTTTCCGATGCTGATTTTCACCGGCGCCGCTTATTGTTATGTCGGGATTCTGCAATCTTTTGAACGGTACATGCTCCCCGCGCTGATGAGCCTTGTCTCCAATCTTGTCATGGTTCTGTATTTTTTTACATTCTGCGATCGATTCGGTATTTGGGGACTTTCTGCCGTACTGGTAATCGGATGGGGACTGCAAGCCGTTATCCTTGCACCCGCAGCTCATCGACTCGGATTTTATTTTCGCCCTACCCTTTCCCTGCGTGATCCTTTTATCCGACGAGCCGTCAAAATGGCTTTCCCGATTCTGGTATGCTCATGGCTTCAGCCTTTTTGCAACATTATCAATACTCGCTACGCTTCCGGTTTCTTAAACGGCAGCGCTATCACCATGGTCAGTTATGCCAACCGCCTGTATATTATGATTGTAGGCGTATTTTCATTTGTCGCTACAAACTTGCTGTTCCCCAAATTCGCACAGGCGAAAGCCAAAGGAGATTCGGAAAGCGCACAAACTTTTGCACGAACCTCTATCAAAACGCTTTGGCTGATTATGCTGCCTATTGCGGCGGGGGTTTTTGTACTGGCCGAACCGCTGACTCGCATAATATATATGCGCGGCGAATTTACCGCCGAAGATGCACAAATGACCGCATCGGTACTCAGACTGTTTGCGCTCGGGATTCCGTTTATGGCGGTGAATGAAGTGCTCACCAAACTATTTTTTGCCGGACAAAAAGTAAAGGCGCCGATGTTTGCTTCCCTGCTCTCCATCCTGGCTGATTTTATTTTTATCGGAGTGCTCGTCAAACTGTTCGGATTTAACGGGATCGGACTTGC
>CATYXQ010000083.1 GCA_958414825.1 uncultured Eubacteriales bacterium
TAACATCGCAGGCGGATCTTTCTTCTGGTTTCCAAACCGTTCAGCTTGTCAAAATAATCATCGTCATAAGCCGTATCAAAGTATAGAGAACGGATCCGATAACCGTGTGTTCCGTTATGGGGATCCTGCCAAAGTATCTGATCGAGTTCATGGCTTTTACAGCGAAATTCCTCTATATTGATTAAAAACTTTTTTTCTTCGCGCAGTACCTGATTCATATAAAATTCTCCTATTGCAAAAAAGAAAAAACGGCTGCAACAAAAAATCGGTTGTTGCAGCCAGTCAATCCTATGGAAATGTTTCCACTTAGACACTATAGCTTTGCGTCTCCGCCTTTCAGCGGATTTGCCAAATATTCAAATTGTGTTCTGATGTCAGCAAAACGCTGATGATAAATTTTACTTCGTATGTCAAGATTTATCGAGCAGCGATCTCTTTTTGGCAGTACATACGTTTATCTGCTTCATTAAACAGATTTTGGATAAAGTTTTCACCTTTGGCCGCTCCGGTCGCGTAACCCACCGCGACGCTCAGTCCCTCCGGATTTTCGGTTTTTGCCGCTCTTGTGCTTTGAATGAATTGCTGCAGAAAACGTTCCGTGTCCTTTTCGTCAATATCTTTTAAAAGTACGACAAATTCATCGCCGCCTATGCGATAACATCTCCCGATTTGTCCGAAGCAGGTTTGAATGCGTTCGGCGGCGCACCGGATCAGGCTGTCGCCGACAATATGTCCGTAGTGGTCGTTGACGTATTTCAGTTTGTTAATATCAAACATAACGACGGTCAGCGTGGTACAATCTGTTTTTTTCTGTAAAGTACACACATGTTCCTCAAAAGCCAGGCGGTTTTCCAAATTTGTCAGAACGTCTATATAGGCCAGTTTATGATAAATCTGCGTTTCAATTCCTTTTTTGATCATGCTCATAATTCCGGAAGTACATTTGCAGAGCATTGTGGTCATCAGCAGGAAAAGGATTACGCGAAAATATACGGAATTGTCATTGTGATCGGCAAATATAAATATCGACAGAGAAAGAAGCAGACCGGCACTAAAGATGATAGATCCAACCAGGAAAATCAATGTGATTGTTTTATGGTAAAGCTGCCGCTCCCGAATGAGGAGCGCAAGACAGACGATCAGGCTTGCGATCATTAAAATATGTGTAATAAATAAGGTCTTTTCATACTCTGCAATACCGAAAAAATACAGAGAAGTAAGTACAAGAAAATTCAGAATGTATACCATGCTCATTGCGGTGTATACTCGTTTCCCGTATAGGGCCGTCTGCTGTAAAAAAAGCATCAGGGGTATCGGCATCAGCATAAAGGATATATGTGATATAATATAGATGAGTGCGTAATTTGAAGTTATCAACAGTAAAACCCTTGAGTCGGTTACGATCCATATCACGGATATAAATATAAACAGCGCAAAATAAAGAAGCGTAAGGGCAGAGAAGTTAACGCCGATTTTTTTTACTTTGAAAAAGATACTTAAAAATAGCACCAAAAATCCAAAGACGCATGCAATCAGGCAGAATAAGAGAAGATCGGTATTCGAGCGTAAAAACTGATGCAAAACATCCACTTTGCTACCCAGTGAAATTGCGGGAACATAGTAGGTTCCATGATCGCTGTAAGGGGAAATAAAGCAGACGGCAATTTCTTTGCCGGCAGCATCATTGGGTAAATCGATCACATTCCACGGATTCCCGAGGATTTGACCGACAGGCGCGTTGTTCTTTGTACCGTATTCATAAATAACACGATTTTCGAGCATGACCTCGACGATCATTTGTTTGCTTGTAAATTCGAGCACCGGATTGTCGGGCAGAATATCAGGTAATCGGTAATATATCATTAAAACGCCGCGGGCGTCGGTTCCTGGATTTTCGACGTTTACCTTCGCTGGCAGAGACGGAATATCCTGTCTGCCGTTTTCAGTCTGATACTGCCATCCGGTGGTGAGCGTTTGTACATCTCCCCATTGTATCGTATAGGTATCAGTACTGAAATTGCGGTTTGCATAAATGATCGCAATAAAGGCAACCAGCGATGTAACAAGGAACAAAACTGCTGTAAATTGTATTTTTTTATTTTTTTTCATCATTGCCCCATTTCAGAATTTTTACTTATTTCGGCCAGACAAAAACTAAAATGGCATCGCTGCTATTCGGTTATGGATTTGGAAGGCAATAAAAGAGAAAACGCATTTTTACAGTTTAGACTTTTTTAAAAAAGCAACATTTTGCGAAACTATTATTATATTAATGATAGTATCACAATTTTAGAAAATTCGCAAGACCATTGGTAAGTTTTTAGCAAAAAATATTGCGGGATTTCAATAAAAGCGGGACAGGAAATAAAAAGGATAAATTACCATTTATAACCAGGAATCTCAAAATACGCTAAAGCCACGAACGGGCAAATGATAAAGCGGAAAAAAAGCTGAATCTAACTGTTGATTCAGCCTTTCATAAATTTACTATAAAAATATTTCTCTTTTGGCACTTGGGCGGTGGCATGTGAACTCTCAATGGTCGCAAAAAGCTGGCAGCGACTATAAGCCGCCGTGAGGGCGTTTATAACCGAACCGGCGAAATGAGCGCGTCGGTGATTTTTATAAAAAATTCGCCGCAAGCAATATGCAACTTGCGGCGACGTGGCGGAGAGGGAGGGATTCGAACCCTCGTGCGATTGCTCGCAAACTGATTTCGAGTGCGTTATCCTTTGACCGCTTTTCAGTTATTTTGAGTCAGCATCTGTAAGTTTCATCGCTTGAAAAATCCGCATGGTTACTGGATTTGTCAATCCTTTCAGCACGAAAACAGCCTTGTTTCTGCACTCATCAAAAATCGGTTCAAATAGTGGAAATTTGCGATTTTGGACAGAACTGAGGGTAGAACAGGACAGAACAAAGACAGAACGGCAATACACGAACAGCTCGCCGACAATCAAGCTTAATGAGGTGTATTGCTATGAACGAAAATGCAATCAACTGGGATTCGATCCCCGATGTAATCACAAAAGATCAGCTATATAGAATTTGCCACATCAGCAAGTCCACCGCTTTGTATTTGCTTCAAAGCGGTAAGATTCCCTGCGAATATTCCGGCAAGAAAACAAGGTGCTATAAAATCAGGAAAGCGGATGTAATTACTTACTTGGAGGAACGCAAGGTGTTCCCTGAAAGCTATTCTGCCCCTGCTGGATGGTATGGAGGAAAATATCCCGTCAAAATGAAACTGGAGATTTCCAAAATCGTTTTAAAGCACCTGCAAGTGTATTATACAGAACTGCTTGCCGATTATCCCGATGTGCTGACAACGCAGGCGGTTTCTGAGATTACCGGATACGGAAAAACATCTATTAACAACTGGTGCAACAAAGGATACATAAAGTCTTTTAAGAAAAACAATGTCAACCACATTCCGAAGGTCTATTTGGTGGAGTTCTTCTGCTCTACCTACTTTCGCACCATCACCCGCAAATCCGATTGGCATATCAAAACGCTGAAGCAGTTTGCACACAGGGAGAAGCAAAGCAAAAGAACAATGGACAGATCTGCAATTTGATGAAACGCACATTCGTGAGTCAAAACCTCTTTTGGTACAATGACGGTATCAAAGGAGGTTTTGCACTATGGAAAAAACAATATTTGAACAAATAGACGTTGAATACACACGACAGGGCGACTATCTGCTGCCTAACTTAACACTACCCGAAAAAGAAGAACGGCCAATCGGAGGGTGGGGACAACGACGCCTACGGTACTTAAAGCAGCATCATAAAATCCTATACTACAATCTACTCACTTCCGGCAAGCTTCATTCCCATTTCGCTGATGTTGAAGAACAAGCGCAGGAACTTTTTCTTCAGTTAGTAAAGGAATATGCAGAAAAGGAAGGTGTTACTGAACAACTCAAAGACGCCGATCAAATGGCATGGGTGCGGCAGATGAATAATATCCGAGAATGTGCTAATGAGTTGGTTATGAAAGAGGTCATTTGCATATAATTGAAAAGCACAACCGTAGTTCGATGAAACGGTTGTGCTTTTTCTTATAAATTCTTATCAGTAAGGTATTTGTCCAAAAGTTGAATCATAAACTCCTTGTCTAAAATCACGAGCTTTTTATTATGAACTTTTGCTTCGTGGAATAGCAAGTATTTAAGTTGGTCATCAATCATGTCAGGATAAATCACACCAACTATTTCAGCTCTATTATCATTAAAGGCATCAATAACTTGTTGTATGATTTCTCTGCCAAGCGCACTTGCTTTTGTGATTTTTGGAGTGCGTAGATTCACCGATTTCGCAGCACCTAAAAACGTTAGATTATTACCATTGTATGTCACCAACATTGATACATCTCCGAACTCGTGTCCTTGATGAGGCTGTGGTGTATATCCTTCAAAGTCTTCAAACAATTTTAGTATGCATTGCACATCATTTATATCGCATATCGGTTTATTCTTGCACTGACTACATTCATCGTTATTAGGATGAGAACATTTCTCTTTTAATTGCTTTAGTGATGATTGAAGTACATCGGAAGAATGCGTTAGTTTTCTATTAACAATCGGTGCAAAATCTTGAATATCAGAAGCCTTTAATTTTTCGTAATTAGGACTTTTAAGAATTGTTAAAGAACCGCTATTTAAAGCAAAATATTCATTGTTATCAAAGACGATATCTGGATAATATAATTTAATTGTAGCTAAAAGTTGTTCAGTAAAATCATCTGTTGCTATTAACGAGATTGCATCATTAATATCTGCTATTGTATTTATATGTCCGTTTTCGCAATCGAATACAAAAGGACCTCCTTGGGCGTTTCCACAATCATTGCATACAATCTTCGCTGGAGCCTTTTTTGTTATTGCAAAATGCGTGCCACCGCAATTGGGACAACTAGGAATGGAGGGTTCTTCGCAAGTATCGCACAAGCAATATACTTTCTCATAAAATTTGTTGCTCA
>CATYXQ010000084.1 GCA_958414825.1 uncultured Eubacteriales bacterium
CGCTATGGTAGACGCAAGCAGCGCATGCGTCTGTTATCTGACGTCGCTCGGCGGCAGCGGGACGCGGCGCACGGTGGAATATGCGTATTCCAAGGGGCTTTCGGTAGTCAATATCGCGCAAAACGCATAGCGGATGAATAAAAACCAGATCGGTCGAAACACGGTCTGCAATTTTTTTCACGGGATCGGGGATGGATATGGATCAGCAATCGCTCTTTGAAAAAGACGTTGCGCAGCCGCTCGCGGCGCGTCTTCGCCCGCGTACGCTGGACGAGTATGCGGGGCAGACGCATCTGCTTGGGGAGGGCAAGGTGCTTCGCCGCCTGATTGAAAGCGATCAGGTTTCTTCGATGATTTTTTGGGGGCCGCCGGGCGTCGGAAAAACCACGCTGGCGCGCATTATTGCCAACCGAACAAAAGCTTCTTTTATTGATTTTTCCGCTGTGACAAGCGGGATCAAAGAAATACGGACGGTAATGCAGCAGGCAGAGGACAATCGCCGTTATGGAGAAAAAACGATTGTATTTGTGGACGAGATTCATCGTTTCAATAAAGCTCAGCAGGATGCTTTTCTCCCTTTTGTGGAAAAGGGCAGCATTATTTTGATCGGCGCTACGACAGAAAATCCATCCTTTGAAATCAACAGCGCGCTTTTGTCTCGCTGTAAAGTGTTTGTTTTGCAGGCGCTGCAAACCGAAGAATTGATTTCGCTGCTCTCCAGAGCCCTGACCGATCCGCGCGGATTCGGAAATCAGAAAATCATAATTTCGGACGATATGTTGAAAATGATTTCGATTTTTGCAAACGGCGACGCAAGAACAGCGCTGTCCACACTGGAAATGGTTGTATTGAACGGGGATACGGACGACGGCGGGACGGTCACGGTAACTGAGGAAACGCTGGAGCAGTGTATGTCCAGAAAATCGCTGCTTTACGATAAAACCGGAGAGGAGCATTATAACCTGATTTCGGCTTTGCATAAATCCATGCGAAATTCCGATCCGGACGCTGCGGTCTATTGGCTGGCAAGAATGCTGGAGGCCGGGGAGGATCCGTTGTATATTGCCCGACGTGTAACGCGGTTTGCTGCTGAGGACGTCGGACTGGCCGACCCGCGCGCTCTGGAAATCTCGGTTGCCGCTTATCAGGCCTGTCATCTGATCGGGATGCCGGAATGTACGGTGCATTTGACAGAAGCGGTCGTTTATATGTCTTTGGCGCCGAAATCGAACGCGCTGTATACCGCCTATGAGGGAGCGAAGCGGGACGCTGTAAAGCAGCTTTCAGAGCCTGTGCCGCTGGTGATTCGGAACGCGCCCACGCGGCTGATGAAGGAGCTTGACTACGGAAAGGGGTATCAGTACGCTCACGATACGGCGGACAAGCTGACCGATATGCAGTGCCTGCCGGACGCGCTGTTGGGACGGGAATATTATCGACCCACGGAACAGGGCGTCGAGGGAAAATTCAAAACTCGGCTGGAAGAGATAAAGGCTTGGAAGAAAAAGCAGAGATAAATATGCGGCGCTGAAACAATCTGTTTCAGCGCCGCGCTTTTATTCGGAATACACATTGAAAATTTCAGACGTAACCGATGTGCGCCGGATCAAAGCTTGGCGTACAGATGTCCCGTGGCGCTCTTGTTTTTTCGCCGGGCAGAGAGCACGCTCACCTTTGAATAGCCTGTCGGCTGACGTTCGTTTTAGCGCAACTTCGGTTGCATTTTCGGTTGCCGCTGCCAAATGTCCCAAAAAGAGAAATTTTCACTGCTGACAAAAACGGTTTATGCAAAGAGTCTGTCGGAGAGCGCGGCAAAATCAGCGACAGACAGCCGTTCGCCGCGGATGCGTTCATCCAGCCCGCAGGCAAGCAGCGCGCTTTGTATGGTTTCTTTGGGAAGTTCGGGAAAAGCCGCGCTGAGCGCATTGACCAGCGTTTTCCGGCGCTGGCCGAATGCCGCGCGGATGGTCTTGAAAAATGCTTCCTCGGATTTTGGACGCACCGGCTTTTCTTTGTACAGATCGATGCGCACGACGGCGGAATCCACTTTGGGCGCGGGATAAAAATTTCCGGCCGAAACAGTGAACAGCTTTCGTGCCGTGCCGAAATATGCGACAGAGGCGGTGATTGCGCCGTAATCGGCGCTTCCCGGCGCTGCGGTCAGCCGCGAGGCGACTTCTGCCTGCACCATGACTGTAATGCTGTCCAATTCCGCTCGGCTTTCGAGCAGATACATGAGAATCGGCGTCGTGATATAATAGGGAAGGTTTGCGCAGACTGAGATGTGCGCGTCGTGCGCTTCTCCGGCTAAGAGGGCGGAAAGGTCGGTCTTTAGAATATCCCCCTGACGGACGGTCACGTTTGGGTACTCGGCCAGTGTACGGCCGAGTACCGGAATCAGCGTTTCGTCCAGTTCAAGCGCGATGACCTTGCGGAATCGTTTGGCCAGTTCGGCGGTCAGGCAGCCGATCCCGGGGCCAATTTCTATGATGACACTGTCACTGCGGTCACAGCAGTTTTCCGCGATTCGCTCAGGCACGGAGGGGGTAATCAGAAAATTCTGTCCGAAGCCTTTTTTGGGTGCCGTGCCGAATTCGGATAAAATCTCGCGAATGGTTTTCAGATTGCATAAATTCATTTAAAAATCCTCTTGACAAAACTCGAATGTTTTAGTATAATAGCAACTGCGCTGGTATGGCTCAGTTGGTAGAGCAGCTGATTCGTAATCAGCAGGTCGCCGGTTCAAGTCCGGCTACCAGCTCCACAAAAACCCTGCTTTCGGCGGGGTTTTTTGCATATAGTTTATTTTAACAGATCGGTACGCGCTTTGCAAGCGGATTGTGCGGAATTTTTATCGGACTGGCGAACGCGCCGGACGATTTTCGAGAGGGGGACGACAACGTGCACAGCGGGCATCGGCAAAGACTCAAGGACCGGTATCTTCGCGACGGACTGGACGGCTTTGAAAAGCATAATATGCTTGAACTGCTGCTGTTTTACGCCATTCCTCAGAAAGATACCAATCCGATTGCGCATGAACTGATAGCGCGATTCGGTTCGCTGCGCGGCGTTTTTGAGGCGGAGCCGGAGGATCTTTGCAGCGTCAGCGGCATCAGTATGCATACGGCGCTTTTGATAAAACTCATTCCCGATATATACCGCGCCGCGCTTTGCGAAGAACCGCTGGGGCAGTGCTATGATAGCTTGAATAAACTGGGAAAAATGCTTGTGCGCCGGTTTACCGGCCTGAAAACAGAAACGATTCTCCTGGTTTTGCTGGACAACCGCTATCGGCTGATCGACGTTGTTCGGATCGGGGAGGGGTCGGTCAATCAGGTTCGCGTCGATACGCGCACGCTGATTGAAGCTGCACTGCGCAAAAACGCAGCGATGGCCGTGCTTGCGCATAATCATCCAAGCGGAAGCCTTGTGCCCTCGCCCGAAGATCTTACGACGACGTCGGTGGTGGCCGACGCTTTCCAGAAAATTCATGTGGAATTTTTGGAACATCTTTTGATTGCGGGCGACAAGTTTGAACCGCTTCTTTCCAAAATGGAGGGGGCGTTTTGGCAAAAGAGCCGGACGCCGGCTTTTTACGGGAAATAAGGCGCGCCTCTTTCGGAGGCAATATTGAGAATTTCCCCCAAACGTCCTTGATTTTGCATTCGTTCAATTGTCCCTCGGAACTTGAATGACAGAGCCAAAGTTTCTTTTTGAAATTGAACAAAAAAACGGGGTATACTATGTCAAGAGTACTTGCAGTGGATTACGGAGACGTGCGCACCGGACTTGCATTGTCCGATGAAAATCGCTTTCTCGCAAGCGGAATCGGAACGATACGCGAGGGCGGAATGCGTGCGACCGCCAAACGAGTGACAAAGGTTGCAGCTGATCGCGGCGCGGGTATCATTGTGATTGGCTTGCCGAAAAATATGGACGGCTCCGAGGGGGCAAGCGCCGAAAAAATTCGCGCGTTTGCGGCGATTCTCGCAGAGCTTACCGATGCGCAGATCGAATTTTTGGATGAGCGGGTTACAACGATGGCCGCGCATCGAATTCTGAATCTGACCGATACGCGGGGCGGCAAACGGCGGCAGGTTGTGGATACGCTTTCCGCAGAAATCATACTGCAAAACTATCTGGATATGCGGAAAAATTCAGTGTAATTTTTGTGCATTGTCATAAAATCTTCACATTTGCGGTTTATACTGTTAGCACAGTATGAAAAACGGAGGTTTTCATCATGGCGGAATTTAAATTTGATTCGGAGAGCAGTTATTCAAAAACTCCGGATCGCTCAAGTAACGGTTCTATTCAGTTGAATTTTAAGGAGTCGTCTCCCACGGCGGCACCGGCGCAGGAGACGTCCCCTGAAAACGGACGATCTGCAAATCAAAAAAACAAAAAAGCTTTAAAAACGTTGCTGGTTGCAGTGCTTTGCGTGGGTTTGTCGCTCGGCAGCGGCATGTTCGGCGCTTATCTTGTGACTGATCGGCAGGAGGATACGAAACAGCTTAACGGAACAACGCAGATTCAGCAGCCGGTGTCCGGCGCGCTCGGCACGGCGGTGATCGGAAATTCAGATGGAACCGAACTGACTTCGACGGACGGCAAAGGGATTTATGCGGCGGTAGCGGCGAAAGTCAAGCCCACCGTTGTGGAGATTACAACCGAGCAGGTTGTCAACGGTTCATATTTCCAGCAGTATATTTCCAGCGGCGCGGGCAGTGGTGTGCTGATCAGTGCCGACGGATATATTATTACCAATAATCATGTTGTCAGCGGTGCGACGAAGGTCATTGTTCGTCTGACCAGCGGC
>CATYXQ010000085.1 GCA_958414825.1 uncultured Eubacteriales bacterium
ACAAACGGAGGATTTTCCTCACCCGTTAACCTTTTTTCAACCACGCGGCTATCGCGTGGTTTTCGTTTTACAAAACAAGGCCGCCGGTTTTATCCGGCGGCCTCTAACATTAGAAAACTACATGGAAAAAGACAGCGTCTTTTTATCCAAAATCAGTTTTTCTTCTTTTTGATGATAACAACAATGACAATCGCTACAACGATTACAGCCGCTACAATACCAACGATCAAACCGACATTGCCGCCCTCTTCTGCATTTGTGCCAGAAGTAGCCGTTGTGGTCACAGGCGTCGTTGCTTTATCCGAAGTTTTTTCGGTATCTTTTGTTGTTTCCTTTTCAGTCGTATCGGAAGACTCAGGAGCCTCAGTAGAAGCATCCGAAGATTCCGGTGCGCTGGTATCCTCCGATGCACTTGTCGTACTTTCGGATGCATCAGGTGTCGTTACTTCAGCCGTTGTTACTTCCGGGGTGGTCACGGGCGCATCGGTCGCAACCTCAGGCGTCGTTACAGTACCGCCGCCGATATAATTCACAACATCGAAAGACAAAGAAATAATGCGTGCATCGACATCTTGGGAAACATTCAGCGTAGCGGTTCCGTCCGTTACCAATCCCTGAATGGCGGGCTCAACAGTTTTCTCTGCTTGAGCGATATTTCCGCCCGTGAAATTAACGGTAGCCGTACCCATTACATTGTTAATAGACAAAAGACCGATGATACCGCCGGAAATATTAATTACGCTGTTGCCGTTCAATCTTCTTGTCGCATCGCCTGCGGCGCGCACATTGTTGATCTGACCGCCGCTGATATTGATTTCCGAATTTCCGGCAAAGTTGCCGTTGATGCATGCGCCGTAAAGCGTTGCAATCGATCCGCCCGTTACCGTGATATGCGACGTCCCGGTAAACTCTACTTCACCGGTACCGCGATTAAATCCGGAAATTGCCCAGTAATCGCCGCTTTTCACTGTAATATGCGAATCCAAAGCAGTATTCACCGCATCCGCAAAAGGAACCTGATAACCGCCGACAACATAGCATTTACCGCCGACCGGCGTGGTAATGCCTTCGCCGAGAATCAGTTCAAAATACTGCGCAACGATCAGCGACGTGCCGTTTGTGTTTGCACTGCATTCAAAAGTAATATTCTCAAAAGTAGTGGAACCAGAACCGCTCAAAAACCAACGATTTCGCTCGCCGTTATCGTATATGTACTTGCCGCCGGTAATAATAATATCGCCGTTATGCTCCGGCTCATAGAATTCTTCCGCACAAGTATACGTGTCTACAATCACGACTTTTCCGCCGTCAGCGACTTTGGTTATGGCCTCGCTCATGCTGCCGAGCGGTGCAGCCTCGCTGGAACCGTCACCCGCGCCGCCATCGTTTACATACACGACGGTGTCCGCTGCCGATGCGGCAAGCATCATCATAACGCAAAGCATGCCTGCAATCAAAATGCCGATATACTTTTTCATTTATTTTTCCTCCAAAAATAAATTTTGTAACATTTTCATTATACACGAAATTTTCATTTTGTGCATACAATTTTTTTACCAATATATAAAAATATTTGCACAATTGGATAATCTTGGATGCTTTCGTATGTTTTATGTTACAAAAAGAAATAGATTTTCCCGCAATTCCAAATAATACCGCTGTTTGAAGAAAAATTTACAAGATCTGATTATTCAAATTTTTTATCCGCTTTCTCAAAATATTTCTTCATGATGCGTATTTCTTTGGGATCATAAGGACGAAAATTCGGCCTGAACAGTTCATGCTGCCATTGAGTAAAATCATAGTGCTCTCCATTTCCGCTTTCCCATCTGCGCCAAATTGCCTCCCATGGCTCATTGTTTTGACTTTTACCGACGACCAATCCCCAGTTGAAGCAAGCGACCTTTTCCAAATAGAAGAGCGGCAGATGCGTCTGAATCTTATTTCCCTGCATCCGATGCAGCCATTCGGTATTGAAAAGCGGGCGACCAAATTCTTTCAGCATATCCAGAATATCCACAGACGCCTCATAGCTGCGATAATCATGATAACTGATCACATCAGAAAGCTCAATTGCGCGCATTTCCCACGGCCGAATCTCACGAGACGGATCGAGCGTCCACGCGCAGGCTGTCAGGGGCTGTATGGGATCGTGCGACCGCGCGATCTCAAAGAAACGCTCCATCCACGGCACGCTCAGCATCTCACGGCGGCTATTGCCGATCTCGTTGAAAATGTCCCACACAATCACACGCGCATCACGCGCATATTTTCCGACAATTTCATCAACCATACGGCAAAAATCCTCTGCATACTCCGGTACATCCAGAGGCGATTTGCCGTTAGATGCGAGTACGTCATGCGGCGAACGAGCCATACCGCCGTGATAACCCAGATCCACTGGCTGAGGTCCGAGTTCCGGCAACTTATAGATTTCGGCCGGTACTGTGCAGTCGTTTCCGAAGCAAATCATCACACCGAGATTATTTTCCGCACAAATTTCAAGATACGTCTCCAGATAGCGCATAAAACTATCATGCTGACGTCCCCATACTTCATAAGGAAGTATGGAGCGCACAGCATTGAAGCCGGTTTCATGCGCCAATTTTAGCTCTTCACGAAACAGCGCTTCTATACGATCATGTTCAAATTCCTGCCATTGCTCAATTCGATTGACCGCGCCGCAGCAAATATAATTAAAACCGCGAATCCACGGACGGCTGTTATACCATTCCCAGGCTTTTTCTTTCGACCACTGTTCAGACATGCGATACCTCCCGCTTACTTGCAAAATTTTTCAAACATAGAAACAGCAAAATTTGTAACATCCAGCGCTTTTGCCTCCGCAATATGCGCTTTGGCTTCTGCAACACGACCGAGTCCCAGTTCGCCGAAAGCAATCAGCACAAGTCCCTTAACGGTGTTGATCTTCGGGAAATTATACTCAAACGGACACGGACAAGGCGAACCGACGCCGTAGTAAGAATTAATATCCTTATCCCGGATTTTCTGCTTGCCGGATGCAATCATCTCTTCGCAAAGCGCACGAGCTTCGCTGATCCGCCCCGCTTCATAATAAGCGCGTGCGCGGAAATAGCTGATCTCGGTAGGCGCGGCATGATCGGTCATCGCCGCTTCAAGCGACTTTTCGTATTCTTCATGATTTCCGACTGCTTTATAAGCCATTGCAAGCCCGTAACCGAGATGACTTTCCTGTGCAAAGTAATTTTTCTCTTCGCCATAGCAAAGCGGGAATACATACCCCTCTTTAAATGCCGCAATCGCAGCATCCGCATTCCCCTCTTCAAGAAGCTTTGTTCCAATCAGCGTCATCAGCCATGCATGATGACGGGTCAAGTTGCCCTCGCCGCCCTCATATGTGTGGAACCAGTGATTGTTCAAAAGCGCCTTAGCCTCGTCATACCGTCCGAGTTCCGTCAAGAGAACCGAATGATCCAGCGTGCAGTCGTCTCTCTTCGCGCTGATCTGCTGATATTTTTCATGCAGCGCCAATCTGTCCTCGATGCTTTTACCGCCGTTTTTGTAAAGCTGCGCCAGTTCAAAGAAGATTCTCGGATTTTTGCCCCCGTCGAGATCCAGCGCGGCCTGGAGCATTTTTTCCGCGCCGGTAAAGTCTTCGCGCTTATCAAAATAAGCAAGGCCAAGGTTGCGGCAAGCAGGGACGAAATTGCCGAGCATACGAATCGACGTTTCCCACATAGCAATCGCATCCTCATAGCGCCGTCTGTCGTAATACAGGCAGCCGAGATAATAGTTCGCCATACCGGTTCCGGCCGCTTTGAGTACCGCAATATCCTCCAGCCGCGCAGGGAACGCACATGCCCAGTCGCACCGATCCGCCTTTGCATAATAAGCCTTGTCGCCGGTGAGGTAACCGAGATAATAGTTGACCATCGGATGCTTCGCATCCGCTTTGTTCAGGATAGCAATCGCTTTATCAGTCATACCGGCATTCATATACTCAATCGCGCGGTCAATATAATATTCATGTTTTTCGGGCAATACGTCAAAGAGCGGGTCAAGCTCTCTGATTTTCTCAAAGAGCGCCTGATCGTTTGTGATTTCCGCTTTCAGCTTCATGGCCTCGAGATTCATCGTGCCGACTTGCAGGCAAAGATCCAATTTCTGCACTGCAGCGTCAAAATCTCCGCGAATACAGTCAATTCCGGCCAGTGCATAATAGCCCGCCGCCATATAATCGTGGCTCCAGATGCTTCTGTACAGACAATCATACGCCTCATCCAGTCTGCCGAGATAACGAAGAGCAATTCCTTTGTGGTAAAGCGCCTCCACATCGTAAGGATTGTCGTTGCGGAGCGTAAGACGTGCGATAGCCTTGTCGTAATACTTAATTGCTTCCTCAAAGCGTCCCTCTTTCAGGCGCATATTGCCCATGGCCGTGTTGCAGCGGCTGTCGCCGTCGTCACGCCTGAGCGCTTCAAGATAATAATCCGCCGGTTCATAGGCAAAATGTTTATATTGCTCCAAATGCTTTCCGTTTATGTAAAGCTCCTCATTGGAAATGATCTCGCTCGGCGGAGTCGCAGGTTTACGGGGGGTAATCGGTTTTTTATGTCCGCGCTCATAATGCCGGTAATCCACCAGCTTTTCACCGTCCGCCGAAAGAACATCGACCGATACCTTTTTCATATCGAGTCCGTCCAGCGCAAACAATTTCACAAACGTCCG
>CATYXQ010000086.1 GCA_958414825.1 uncultured Eubacteriales bacterium
TCCACACCTCTTTACATTCGTATTCACAATACAATTTATACTATCACAGTCTTTTCCAAAATGCAAGACTTTTTCAAATTTTTTTGCAAAACACATCTTATATTTTCTGTTCTACGTCGTATCTCAGGCGGGAAATAATCTTCTTTTCCAAGCGGGAAATATACGATTGCGATATACCGAGTAAATCCGCAACCTCTTTTTGCGTTTTTTCCCCGCCGCCGTTTAGTCCGTAGCGCATTTCAATAATCATCCGTTCACGCGGATTCAAAGAATCCACCGCACAGCGCACAATTTTTTTCTCTTCCGCATTTTCCAGATTCCGGTACACCATATCTTCGTCGCTGCCGAGGACGTCCGACAACAGCAGTTCGTTGCCGTCCCAATCCACATTCAAAGGCTCTTCTATCGAAACTTCACAGCGCTTGGAACTGTTTTTCCGCATATACATCAAAATTTCGTTTTCTATGCAGCGGGAGGCGTATGTCGCCAGCTTATTATTCTTCTCCGGCTTAAATGTATTGATGGCTTTGATCAGCCCTATGGTACCGATTGACACCAGATCTTCAATCCCGATCCCCGTGCTCTCAAACTTTTTAGCAATATACACAACCAGCCGCAAATTGTGCTCGATCAGCACACTCCGATATTTCGGATTCTGCTGCGCGCTCTCCAGCGCGGCGCTTTCCTCCTCCGCGCTGAGCGGCGGCGGGAGCGTATCCGCGCCGTTTACATAAAATACAGAACGGCGGCCGAACAGTTTCAACCGAAGCCGCAAATACCAAAGCTTAAATTTAATCAACAGATTTTTCATCGGACCTCCTCAGGCAATGGCCGACGGATGCACGATTCCCTCGCAGCCGTCAAAGGTCACGTCTGCACCGGTTACCGCAATATACGCGTCGATTTCCACCGTTCGCCTTTTGTTTTCAAAATATATTTTATCCGGCTGAAATGCATAGAAAGTACTGCTTTTTCCATCAATCCCGGCGGCGCAGACCAGCCGAAACCGATGCCGCAACAGATAAGTGCCGTCGCCGCTGGCAAGTGCCCGAACAAGATCCGGCGGCAAAAGCGGCTCCACCATATCAATTCCAGCCATAATCACATATTTTCCGCTGATCGGTTCCTTTACCAAATTTCCCGAATCCAGCAAAAGTCGGAGTTGTATGCTTTTACCATTCTGTTCTATCCGAACGACCAACTCCCGTTTTTCCGTGGTTTCCCGACCGAAATACGAAAAAATCCAGGACAAAAGCAAGCTGACTGCAGCCAGCACGGCAAACAGCCAAAGCGGCATATGCGAATATGAATAGCTGCGAACATTGCCGAACAAATCCGCATGATAGCTGCCTAAAAAATAATACGTACAAAACATCGCGCCGCCGATCAGTGCCGCAGCGCCGAAAAATATCAGCACAGTCTTAACAAATTTATAGCCGCCGAACGCAATATAACACATTAAAAGGCCGACGGCCAAATTAATGAAAAAATCAAATATATTGTTTCCGTTTATAAAAATGCGCGCCACACTGTAAATACCGCCGATAAAAGAAGCCCCTACAAGACAAAGCGCTCGGGCATGACGCCTCATAAAGAGCCCTGTCATATACAAAACAAAAAAATTCATACAAAAATCAATCAGCAAAAGTACGTCTCCGTAAATGACCTGCACCATATGTATCTCATCACCTCATACTTCTATTGTAGTGCGTGTCCGATTCAAAGCATGTCACTTTGCGGGCAATTTTTTTGTAATAAACAGGAAAGAAAAACCGAACGGGAAAATTCCCGTTCGGTTTGCGTGAAACGCTGTTTTATTCTGTAATTTTGCGGCACTCTATGTAGTAACGCTTGTCACAGGCTTCTCCCATCGAGAAAGTTTTACGCGGAAGCGCGCCGTTTTGCTCCACCGCGCTGAACAGCGCTTCTTTCTCCATGCCGTCAAACAAAAAGCCGATGCCGTCTTCCTCCGCTACAAGCCTCTGCAGCGCCTCCTCGCCGTGAATATAGTCAATCTCGATTTCCGGGTGTTCGGCGTGATACCGATCAAGAAAATCCTGAAGCGTACCGACTGTCAAACTATGCGTACCCGCGCCGAGCGAAATTTCCCGTTCGCCGCCGGCAAAAATACAGCGCACAGACTGTTCGCCGGCTCCGCATTTTTGTCCAAACGCTTCTAAAGCGTCAAAAAGCCGCTTCGGTTCCGCCATCCGCACCAAACGGAAAATCGGTTCAAACGTCAGCGCCGCATCATGCAGATTAACAACCTCGCACAGCGCATAGCGCAGCGGATGCGAAAGCGCCGCATCTCCGATCTCATCTTTCAATTCTTCATACCGCGCTTTTGCGCTGGCCAAAGAATGATTGCCGTCGCCTACCGCAAAGCAGATAGAAGAACCGGACGCGGTAAACAGTTTTTGCATCCTATTTGTCAATGACTTCTGCACATCTGAGGGAAGCAGATACCCCTCAATGTGACCGCCGCCTTCCATCAAATCAAACGAATACAAGCACTCAAAATCGCCGCATTGTGCGTCAAGCGGCTCGATAACCGCATGTTTGCGGTCATCAATCAACAGCATGACATGCGGCAATTCCAGCGCTGCCGCGCGCCGCACCGCCACACGCGGCGGAATCCGGTCAAGCACCGTTCCCTCAGTCGCGCGCACGGGGGAACTGGTACCGGGGCGATAATCGTATGCCTCTAAATCCACAGCGCCTACAATACCATGCCGCACGAGACCGTTGCTCACGGTTCTCCGCACATAAATCATGGCGTCGTTGTATTCCTGCAGCACATTCTGCTCATATGAACGCATTGTTGTTGCAATATCAGAGAGTGTTTGTTCGTTCATTTGTGATAAAAACGCCTCCGGCAGTATCATTTGAAGCGTACTCGGTTGCTTGCCAACCCTATTTTTTACGGCTTTCCAATACGCGGGCTCGCTCGTATGCTGATCGCAGGCGATCACCGCCCATTTTTCGCCTTTTTCGGGCTCCCCGATAAACCTCGGCAGCAAAATATCCGCTGAACCAAAGCAAACTGTATTTTCCATTTTTAACTCCTTCACCTGTTATCCGAGTATTATTTTACCGGATTCAAGGGAAAAAAGCAATAGAACCATACAAGTTTGATTCAACAGCACAACGCAGATCAAAAACGGTAAAAAGCGCTTATTCTATTAGCGTTTCTTTAATTTTTTATTTTTGAAACCGACCCGCAGACAAAAAACACATCATATTATAAACTATTTACATTTCAAGCAAAAAAACATACGGAAAACTGTTTAAATAAGCTCTTGACACACTTTTTCCGCCGGCATATAATGTATTAGAATCGTAATTTTTCCCCGCAAGGAGACAGAAAAATGCAAGTAAAAGTTATAAAATTCGGCGGCTCCTCTTTGGCTGACGCCGAACATTTCAAAAAAGTCGCCGACATTATCCGCGCGGATCCCTCGCGCCGCTACGTGATTCCCTCCGCACCCGGGAAGCGCATGAACGGCGATACAAAAGTAACCGATATGCTCTACGCCTGCTTTGAGAAAGCCTCCCGCGGCGAAGAATTTGAGCAGGATTTTCATAAAATCATCGACCGATATGAATCCATTATTTCCGGTCTCGGCATCACGCTGGATCTGTCCAAGGAATACAGTCGGATTCAGGGCGCTTTTTTGCACCAGCCCGGAAAGGACTACGCTGCCAGTCGCGGCGAATATTTGAACGGCATGATTTTAGCCAAATATCTCGGCTATGATTTTATCGACTCAGCCAATGTGATTTTCTTTCAGGACAACGGCGCGTTTGACGCCGAACGCACCAATGTCACGCTTTCTGCAATCCTGCGCAATCACAAGTGCGCTGTCATTCCCGGTTTTTACGGATCCATGCCGAATGGAACCATAAAAACATTTTCTCGCGGCGGATCAGACGTAACCGGATCCATCGTAGCCCGTGCTGTCAACGCCGATTTATATGAAAACTGGACGGACGTTTCGGGATTTCTCATGGCCGACCCGCGCATTGTCGATCACCCAAAAACCATTGAAACCATCACATACAGAGAACTTCGCGAACTTTCTTACATGGGCGCGACCGTACTGCACGAAGAAGCGATTTTCCCCGTTCGTTTTGCCGGTATTCCGATCAATATTAAAAACACAAACGCGCCCGGCGACCCCGGTACCATGATTGTCGCTACAACGCCCGACTATGCATCAGACGCAGTCGTAACAGGCATTGCCGGCAAAAAAGGATTTTCGGTCATCAATATCGAAAAAGATATGATGAATGCCGAAATTGGTTTCGGGCGCAAAATACTTTCCATACTTGAAGATTACAACGTCTCTTTCGAACACCTTCCCTCCGGCATAGACACGATGAGCGTTGTCGTAAATACATCTTATATTCAAGAAATCCGTGACCGTCTCATCACGGCGATCTGTGTCAAAACCACACCGGATTCCGTCAGCATTGAAGACGGACTGGCTCTGATTGCGATTGTGGGACGCGGTATGGTACGCTCAAAGGGTACGGCCGCGCGCGTATTCAGCGCCGCCAGCGAAGCCGGCATCAATATTCGAATCGTTGACCAGGGGTCGAGCGAACTCAACATCATCATCGGCGTGGACGAGGGCGACTACGAAAAAGCGCTGCGCGCTATCTACAATGAATTTGTAAAATAAGAT
>CATYXQ010000087.1 GCA_958414825.1 uncultured Eubacteriales bacterium
TGTTATGGATACATATCCGAATGTCCAGGCGCTTGCAGTCAGCCTGCGTGAGAGCGTCAGCGCAGACCACAACAACTGGTCGGGCGTGCTTGCATTCCGTGACGGCGATTTCCATATCAGCCGCAAGTACAGCATCACCAACATTGTTGACCGTATCGGCGGCGGCGATAGCTTCGGCGGTTCGCTGATTTATGCGTTCCGTCACTTCGGCGACGACCGTCAGAAGATCATTGAGTACGCAATCGGCGGCAGCGCACTGAAGCATACGATCTACGGTGATTTCGTCCGCTTCACGAAGGACGACGTCGAGAATTTGATCGCGGGCAGCGGCAACGGCCGTATCCAGAGATAAAGATTATTGAAAAGAGGAAAGATCATGGAGATTTTGAAGCATCAAGTGATTCAAAATATGCATAAGAACGGACTGATCGGTATCGTTCGTGATAATAACGAGGCAGATGCTATGACGCGCACGCGCGCGATCATGGACGGCGGCGTTACCATTCTGGAAATTTCAATGAGCACGCCCGGCGCGCTTCATATCATTGAAACCATTTCGCAGGAAATTAAAGAGAAAGGACTCGACGTTTATGTCGGCGCCGGCACTGTGCTGGATCCCGAAACCGCAAGAGCGACTATTCTTGCAGGCGCTTCTTTTATTCTTGCTCCGAACTTCAATCTGGAAGTAGCCAAGATGTGCAATCGTTACTGCATTTGCTATATGCCCGGCGTACAGACTTTCACCGAGATCGTTACTGCAATGGATGCAGGCTGTGATATTGTCAAAGTATTTCCGGCAAGCGCGGTCGGCATCGGCTTTATCAAAGCGGTTATGGGGCCTCTGCCTCAGGCAAGATGTATTCCTGTCGGCGGTGTGAATATCGACAATATTGAGGATTGGTTCAACGATAACGCCTATGCTGTATCGCTTGGCTCCGGTTTGACGCATCCGACAAAGGGCACATGTGATTATGAGGAAATTAAAGCACATGCGCAGGCTGTCGTAGCAAAGGTTAAAAGCTGCAAGAGAAAATAATTCGAGGGAAAATCTTTGAGGAGGCATTATGTGCGGTTTTACGGAAATCTGCCGCGGCGTCTATCTTTTGCGCGAGCCGTTCGGCGGTACGACGACCGGCGTAATTCTGCTTCGCGGTGAAAAAAATTATCTGATCGATGCAGGCGGAAGCGCCGCACTGGTCGATTCGGTGATTGTGCCTGCGCTTGACGCGCTTTCGCTGCGCCCCTCGGATATTGACTGCTTGCTTTGTACGCACACGCACGGCGATCACATTGGTGGGTTTGCCCGACTTCGCGAACTGGGGGCGCCGCAGATTGCGGTATATGAAAAATCCGCGCCGAAACTGTCCGATCCTCTGCATTATAATATTGAAATCCGTAAGGCATTTCCCAAATACAGCCCGCCGCCCTCGTCCGGGCTTACCGGCGTACAGCCCGATCGCATTTTGCGGGACGGCGAGGTTTTGGACGGACGGGTTCGGCTTGTAGCAACGCCGGGACATGACGATGATGCGATTTGCATATTGGATGCGGAAACGTCAACGCTGATCTGCGGCGATTCTGTGCAGCATAACGGAACGCTGGTACAGGGATGCGGCGCGTATATGTATTTGAACGAATATCGTGTTTCTATGCAGAAACTGCTTGGACTCGGCGCGCAGAACGCGGTGCTCGGACATCCGTTTTTGCCGTACGGCGATGTGATTCGCGGTCATGCGGCTGTGCAATCTTTTTTGGAAGACGCGCTGCGTTATACATATCGTTACCGCGATTTTGTTTGCGGACAGTATGAGGCGGGCGAGCGTGATCTTGCCGCAATTGCGGAACGGCTTGTCCTTTTTGTCGGGGGCGTTATGCCGGAATATTTGTTTTTGCCCCTGTATACGGTGCGGGAACATTTGAGGGAATGTATATGAACGGCGCGGCGGTGCAGATCATGGATGCGATCCGGCGCGGCAAAGGAAATGTCTCTAAAAAAGATATTCAGCGTTTGACTGGGCTTTCCTGGGGCACGATGTGCAAGGCTACGGATCAACTGATTGAAAGCGGCTATATTTTCGCCCGGCGTGAAAAAACGCAGGGACGCGGCCGCCCCACCATACCGCTTTGCGTTAACAGCGACGCGGCCTATTATATCGGCATTGACATTGGAGCTGGGAATACGCGCGCGGTTGTCTGTAATTTGTCATTCAATACGGTGTATATGCAGGAAACCGAAACGCCGCGCTTTGAGGGCGAGACACAGTTTAATGCATTTCTGAAACGATTGATTGATACGGCGCTTCGGGCTTCCAGAATTGATCGCAATCGCCTGGAGGGGATCGGTTTGGCCGTTTCCGGCAACGTGGATTTCAAAAACGGAATTATTGTGTCCGGACGCAATTTCGGGATTCCCTGGGGAGCAGATCTGCGGGTGGCGGATTTTATTCATGCCGAATACGGCGCGTCTGCGTATGCAATGACGACGCAGGCGGCCGCTTCCGCTGCCGAATATCATTTCGGCGAAGAGGCAGGCTGTGAGAATATTTTGACGGTTGGACTCGGTGTCGGCATCGGTTCGGGCGTCGTTTCCGAGGGACAATTGCTGATTAGCCGCCCCGGTCGGCCTGTCGGACATATCGGTCACATGCTGATTACGGGAAACAAGTATGTATGTACCTGCGGATTTCGCGGATGCCTTGAGGCGTACACCGGCGGAAACAATTTGGTTCGCGCTGCGCGCGATCGTTTTCCGGAGCGCATTGATTTTGACAGCGCGCATACGCTGGATCGCCTGGCGGCTGCCGGAGATGCGCAGGCACGGGAGATTCTGGATACGGCTGCGGTCTACAACGCGTCGGGCATTGCGAGCATGATTCAACTGTATATTCCGAACGCCATTATTTTCAGCGGCGGTCAGTGCCGTGAAGACGGGTACTTGTTTTGCCGGACGCTTGAAGAGATCCGAAATATTCTGCCGCTTGAACGGCTCGAAAACATTCGGAGCCGTGTCAGCGTACTCGGCGCCTATCAATCGGCGCTCGGAGCGGCGCGGCTGGTTTATGAACATTGTTTCGGAAAAAATGAAAGTATTTAAATAAAATATCAGATCTATTTGGAGGAAACGCATGAGCAGAAATGTACTGGTTACAGGCTCTTCGACCGGTATCGGCGCGGCGGCAGTCGTCGCGTTTGCCAAAGAGGGCTGCAACGTAGGAATCACCTACAACAAAAATCCGGAGGCGGCAGAGAAAATTGCTGAAAAATGCCGCAGCTACGGCGTACGCGCAGAGCTTTTCGGCGGTGATATTTCCAAGCGCGAGGTCGTTGAGAAGATGATGCACGACTTCTTCGAGAAGTTCGGCACGATCGACGTTCTTGTCAACAATGCGGGCGGCGCGCTGAAAATGCCTGAGGGCGGTTTTGAGAAAATGCCGATGGAATATTGGGAGAGTCAGATCAATTTGAATCTGAACGCGCCGGCGTATTTTGCACACTATGCAATGCAGAATATGATCGAACACGGAACCAAAGGATCGATTGTCAATATCAGCTCGGTTCATTCTCAGGTCACGTGGGTTAGAAGAAAGACGCTGCCCTATACGGCGGCTAAAGCCGGTCTGAACATGTTTACCAAGAATCTCGGCATTGAAGCCATTCACTACGGCATTCATGTCAACGGTATTGCCCCCGGCTTCATCGCTACCAAGGCGACCGACCGTTACGATAAATCGGATTTGGAGCGCGGCTTTTTGCGTAAGATTCCCGCAGGCTTCCTCGGTAATGTAGATGACATTGTTCCGATGATTTTGTTCCTTTCCAATAATGAAACCAACCGCTTCCTTGTCGGTGAGACCATCGTTATCGACGGTGGACAGTCTGTAGACGGCGCAATCGACAAGATGCTGGACGACGGCAATCCTGTGAATGCGTTTGACATTAAGGTTGATATGGAAAATTACATCAGACCGACCAAAGCGGAGCTTGAGGAAAAAAACGCACAATAATTTTGAGCAAAAGCAATATTTTATAAATATATTTTCTTTAAGGAGAACAAGAAAATGTTGAAAAAGAAAAAGTATGAAGACATGCGGAGTTGCTGGGAATTCGGCGAGGCGGAAGAATGCCGCCGCGGCCTGATGTACGGCATGGGTTATTCCAAAGAGGAAATCGACCGTCCGCTGATCGGCGTTGTTAACTCCTGGAACGAGTACAACCCCGGACATGTACATCTCGATAAGCTTGCACAGCGCGTTAAGCAGGGCGTTCGTGAAGCTGGCGGTCTGCCGCTTGAAGTGATGACCACCGGTATTTGCGACGGTATGGTTCTGAAAGATCCGAAATACATAGAGGTTCCGTCCCGTAACTCGATTGCCGACCAGGTTGAAATGACGGTGGAGGGCAACTTCTTTGACGGTATGGTTCTCCTTTGCACCTGCGACTCCATCGTTCCCGGCCATCTGATGGCGGCGGCTCGTCTGGACATTCCTGCAATCATTGTGACCGGCGGTTACATGCCGCTCGGTATCCACGGTGGTAAAGAGGTTCTGCACATTCATGCGCAGGACAAAGTTGGAACGGCTGCGAAGGGCTTGATGGACATGGATGAGTACAACGGTCTCATCGAGCATTCCTGGGGTATTTGCGGCGGCTGT
>CATYXQ010000088.1 GCA_958414825.1 uncultured Eubacteriales bacterium
TTCATGTCGCCGATGGTCATTTTGATCTCGGTTTTCTCAGTCGATGCGGCGCCGTAAGTCTCCAGCGTTCCGCCGATGTTCATAATCTCAAACGTATCCTGCGCGGCCTGACTCAGAATTGCGGTTGCACCCGGCTCAATCACGATCTTGAAATGGTAATCGTTGCCCGGCTTGGTCAAAAGCACGCAACTGTCTGTAACGACTAAAGTCGCGCCTGCGCCGACCGAAATCGTATTCTGCTCATTTTCCTGGAAGATGATAATGTCATCAAGAATAAGATCGCTCAGCACGGACAGCGTAGCGCCGCCGCTCATCTTGACCACGCCTGAAGCCGGATTTTCCGCCGGTTCCGGATTCTTATAATCTTTTCCGCCGTAACTGCCCGTAATCGTTACCGGACCGCCGAGACTCAGCGTGTAGTTACCCCCGAAATAGGCTTTCTGAGATGCAACGACCGTTCCGCCGTCCGGAATCACAGAAACAATTCCGGTGCCGCCTGCATCAAAGCTTTTTTTCGCTGTGGCCTCTGTCAGGCCGTCATTCTCATTGCTCGCGTTATATGCAAGGTACGCAACGCCATCCTCGGCAAAAGCCGCAAGGCCGAGCGCGCCGGTAAACAGCAAAGCGCAAAGCAATAGAGAAAAGATTTTTTTGAACATGAAAATACCTCCTTAGAATTATGCAAATTGTACGATTTTCAATTTTATTATAGCACGAAAACAGTCAATGTCAATCAAAATTATAAACTAATTATTCCATAAAATTTTACTGTTTTTCTTTTTTATCCTGCGCAGTTTACCACATAGTCGAAAAATTCCGGTTGTTTGGCAGGTATAAGAACAGGAGCCGCGGTATGCGGCTCCTGTTCTTATGCAGTCAGAGAAAGCAGCAGCCGGAGCAGTTCCTCCCTCTGCGATTTGTCAAGCCCCTCCAGAATAGAATCCAAAAGCGCTTTGGCCTCCTCAAAAGACGCCTCGGATCGATCCACTTCCTTTTCAATCATAATTCCCGTTCCCTCAAAATGTCAAACTCTCGAAAATGCGACGGAGGCTTCACCGCCCACATAACGGGGAGCAGGCGTGTTGCCACAAAGTTGCCTTGAAAGCGGTCTTGACAGACAAGCGAAATTCCTGTATAATGAAACACGAAAGCTGTTTCGTGTTTCATTATACAGCAATTGTAAATATCTGTCAATAGGAATGCGAAATTTTTTTCGTATTTAGAGGTGCAATATGGATTTCAAAGACAAAATACGGATTCTCCGCAAAGAGACCGGACTGACGCAAAAACAAGCGGCCGAGCAAATCGGCGTCACCTATCGCACCTATCAGAACTATGAGGCGGGCGCGTCTGTTCCGGGCGGAGCCGCACTTTCCCGCATGGCGGAAATTTTTCATATCAGCCTGGATCTTCTGCTCGGAGATATGAGCGGCGAAACGATCCCGGAAACCGTTCAGGACGGCGAACTGCGGCGGCTGCTTTCCGAAATGCAGGCACTGTTTTGCGGCGGAACGCTGAACGAATCGGATAAAGTCTACGTCATGGACGCGCTGACCGACATGTTCTGGCGTTCAAAAGAACTGAATTTGGAACGCAAAAACAAAGGCGGCTCTTCACAATAGCACAGCTTGCGTCAATCGAGCAAACGACGCTTGCATTTTTTAGCGCCGTATATTATAATGAAGTCGGCGAAATTTCCGGCCATGCCGGTGAAAAGAGGTTTGCAGCATGGAATATCCCATAAAAATCGCAGGGCTGAAGCGCAAATTGCCGCTCTGTCCTTTGAATGAAAAACTTCAGATCGGCGCGTTCGTCATGTTCGGCGATGTGGAACTGACCATTGCCTGTGCCAAGGCGCTTTTGGAGCAGGCGCCCGAATATGACGTGATGATCACTGCGGAGTCCAAAGGGATCCCCCTGGTATACGAAATGGCGCGGCAGCGCGGAGGAGAACGCTACTTGCTGGCGCGCAAAGCGCCGAAACTTTATATGCAGAATGTTTTGAAATGCGAAGTGAAATCCATCACCACAGCGTCGGATCAAGTGCTCTATCTGGACGGAAACGATGCAGAGTTTATGCGCGGCCGCAGAGTTCTGATCGTGGACGACGTCATCAGCACCGGAGAATCGCTCCGCGCGCTGGAAACACTGGTCGAAAAAGCAGGCGGAATTACGGTCGGCAAAATGGCTGTTTTGGCAGAGGGTGACGCCGCGGCGAGAAACGACATTGTGTATCTTGAAAAGCTGCCTTTGTTTGACAGCGAGGGCAATGCGCTTTAAAATTTTGATACATCCAGCTTTTCGTTATAAAAAAGGACTGCCGCAATTGTTTTACGCATTTGCGGCAGTCTTCTTAATATGCATTTTTTAATTTTCGTTCAATGTCAAACGCGCGCGGCGCAGTACAAGCACCAATACGGGAATCAGCGCAAGCTGCAGCAAGATTCCGGGAACGGCGGTCGTCACGGCGCCGGCCAAAAACGCAGAAAACGTAAATGTCGTCTGTGTAAATCCGGCAATCAAAAACCGCACAGCCCCCCAAATCAACCGTCCGCAGAGCATGGCCGCAATCAGGGTAAGGTATACATACGGGATGCGTTTCGGCAAACGGCGGTACAAAAATCCGGTCAATGCGCCGTAAACCGCAAGTTCAAACGACATGGCGATCCAGAGCGGCATCGGCGGCATCTGAAAGAGAAGAAAGCGCAAAGCCGGAGCAAGAAATCCAACCGCCAGCCCCCACGGCCAGCCGCACAGAAATCCGCAAAGCAGCACCGGAAGATGCATCGGGCACAGCATATTGCCGATTTCCTGAATCTGTCCGGTCAGAAACGGAAGAACAAGCGCCAGAGCCAGAGCCATGGCCGAATAGGTCAGCTTTTTTACAGTCAGCATAATAAAATCAACCTTTAAAACTCAAATAACTTTTGCGCACAGTCAAACCTGTACCGCCTTGTAAACCATCTGTGGGCGCGCATACGCCACAACATCAGAAAATCCTGTTTTTTCAAGATCAGGCAGGACGCCTGCTACAACAGTTGCCCTGCCCAGTTTTTCATATATTTTCGCGCGGCGTTTATTTTCCTGCGTCTTTTCTCGACGTCTGCAATTTAGTGAACACACGCAGAACGATGAAAATCGTAAATGCAACGATCAAAAAATCCAGCACAGTCTGGATAAAATTGCCGTACTTCAGCGCATTTTCGGCAATCTGCGTACCGTCCGCCAGCGTTTCAGCCGGCCGAATGACCCATTTCCAATCCGAAACGTTCAAGCCGCCGGCAAGCAGGCTGACAAGCGGCATAATAATATCGTTGACAAGCGAAGTCACAATTTTATTGAACGCACCGCCGACAACAACGCCGACCGCCATGTCCACAACATTTCCCTTTGCAATGAAAGCTTTAAAATCCGAAGCAAATTTTCCCATTTTTCCACTTTCCCCCTATTTTTTTCTATAATAGCATAGGAATTTTACTTTGTCAATAAGCAAGATTTCTTCCTTTTGACGGCAAAAGAAAAATTGCGACAGGGAAAATTTCAAACGGTTCATGTTTCAGGACGAAAAGCCCTTTAAAAAAACGCTTGTATAAGCGCATTACGCCGGGATAGAACGACGTGCAAACGCAAAGCTGCCTGCTCATCAAAAAACTTTGGCCTTTCGATGAAAAAAGACGCCGATTCGGCGTCTTTTTCGATAAAGGAGAACGAGGGAGGCAAAGACGGTATTTTCCCGATTATACCGCCCTGCCGCGGCATACGACACGGCCGTAACTTTTTTCTGTCTGTCCCTTGCTTTCATCATACCACGATCCTCAAACGAAAAAGCATGGAATCTGTCGGCACTGGAAAATTTTTCCTTAAAAGATCTCGACAAGATACGCAAATCCCCTGCGAAAACGATCGAGAACAGGCGATTTAAAGCCAAGCATTGAAATATCAAGAGGAGTGAGAGTAAGACAAACTGTGCCGCCGCGCTCCTCAAAGACA
>CATYXQ010000089.1 GCA_958414825.1 uncultured Eubacteriales bacterium
AGCAGAACGCAGCAGGACCATCCCGCAATACGCCGCCAGCGGATAGAACTGAATGACCAGACTCATCAGCACCTGCACTACACCGCTGCCTGAAAAGCTGCCGGCAAAGATCGTGACCGCATAAGCAGCAAGAAAGAATACGATATTTTTAAAGAGCAAAAGCCAAAATAAATTCAAGACCGCCGCGCCAAGCAGCGAATAGACGGAAAGAATTACAAGCAGAATCAGCAAATTGATAAGCGCGCCCAGCGCGGCGGCAATCAGAGCAGAAAACAGGCTGGAAAAATACAGCGTTTCGCGCCGTTGCGGAAGCGCATGCCAAAACTGCGCGCTCCGCCGTTTCATCATATAATGCATGGTGACAACGCCAAAATAAATGCCCAATGCAAACATAAATACCAAATTGATCGAGAAAATCAAACGCAGAACCGAATCTGCATTTTCAAAAATCTGCGCTTGCGTGTAAATATCAGGCGAAAATTCCCTGCGCGTCATCATAAGCGGCACGGAAGTTGTGAAAAAATTGACCAGAAAAGCAACCAACACATGTGAAAGTCGGCGGCGAGTCAAATTTCCAATGAGCTTACCGTCAAGCAGCCGTTCAGAAAACAATTTTTGAGTAGTCATAGCCCCTCTCCTCCATTTCACTAATGAAGATTTCCTCCAGCGTCAACGGAATAATCTCCAGAAAATCCGGCGCTAGCGTCTGCATTTTGGCACGTACCTCGTCTACGCTCCCACGCATTACTGCGGTCACCATACTGCCCCGCTGTTTGACAGACACCGTTCCGAGGCGCGCGATTTCCTCAATTTCTATTTTTCTTGAAAATGCCGCCTGCGCAGTATAGATGTTTTCCTTTAAGCTGTCAATTTCATTTTCAAACAAAATCCCGCCCTTATGCAAAAGGCCGATATGATCGCAGATGTCCTCAAGCTCACGCAGATTGTGCGAAGCAATGACCGCCGTCATGCCCCTGCTCTCCACCGCGTCGGCAAACAAACGCTTGACCATTCGCCGCATCACCGGATCCAGGCCGTCAAAGGTTTCATCGCAGAGCAAATACTGCGGCCTTGCGGAAAGTCCGAGCAAAATAGCCGTCTGTTTCTGCACCCCTTTGGAAAAAGTAGAAATTTTACGGAAACGGTCCAATCCAAACAAATCGAGAAGACGCGCATAATCCTCATAGGAAAAATCCGAGTAAATCGACGCATACAAATTGGCCATATCGTCAATAGTTGAACTGGAAAGGAAATACTGATCATCCGAGAGATATACGAGCTTGTTTTTCAGCCTCACATTTTCATAGACATTTTCGCCGCCGTACAAAACTTCCCCGCCGTCTGCGCGGAAAATACCGCTCATGATGCGCAGTAAAGTGGATTTTCCGGAACCGTTGGAACCGACAAGACCGAAAATCGAACCGGTCTTGACCGTGGCTGTAACCGAATCGAGCGATTTTACTTTATCATAATACTTTGTGATATTGCTGATCTGGATCATGTTCTGTTTCCTCCTCCAAAGGACGCAAGCGCCTTTGAAACCGTTCGCTCAACGCTCGAACGTTCAACTCCGTATTCTCCGGCCGCCTTGATGCTGTCCTGAATGTTCTGCAGCAGTTTTTCGTGATGTTTTCCTGTCAGTGCGGAAATGTCCGAGGCAACAAAATTTCCACGGCCTGCCAAAGAATAAATGACGCCCTGCCGCTCCAGTTCACCGTATGCCTTCTGAATCGTGTTCGGATTAATTGCAAGCTCAGCCGCTAAAACGCGAACAGAGGGCAAATGTTCATCCGGCTGCAAAATACCGCGAATGACAAGATCACGCACACATTCGATAATCTGTTCAAAAATCGGCGTACGGCTGCGAAGATCTACATAAATTAAACTCACATGAACGCCTCCTTAAACCGTATTATTTGTATTAGTACAGTCATGATAACATATCTTGCAGCAACTGTCAACCACTTTGGCAAAATTTGCGTATTCAGCGCTTGACAAAGATTGACGAAACCTGTATGATAAAGATGAGGTGATCAAATGAAAAGAAGTTTCAGATATATTCTGCCGCTCTCTGTATTGCTTTTGTCCATATTGCTTTCCTGTAACGGCGGCCATCAGCCCTCCGCTTACGACGCCGCAATTTCAGACGGTATTTTATGCGTAGTCTTAGACAGCGGACACGGACTGTCGGATACGGGCGCGCTAAGCGAGGAAAACCTCGGCGCATTGACCGAGGCGGACATCAATTTTATGATCACAAGCAAACTGGCAAAACTGCTCACAGACCGCGGATATACCGTTCTCATGACGCACGACGGAAAAAAACAGCCCGAAACTGAATACGACGACGGAAAAGACTCCTACGGTCCGAGCGAGCGGGCAGACTTTTCCAATGCCAATCCGGCGGATCTTTTTATTTCGATTCACTGCGATTCCTTTCCGTCTGATCCGTCGGTATACGGAACCCGCATCTACTATCCGGTAGACACTCCGTATTCCACGAGTCTCGACCTCTACTTTGCGCAAACCTTTAAGAAAACATTTGACACCGCTTTTCCCAACGACAAACAGGTGATTCTGCGTGACATGCGCGGCGAGGACTGTTTTACGGTGCTTTACAAAACCACAGCGCCCTCTGTGCTGATTGAAAGTGGTTTTATCACCAATGAAAACGACGCCGCGCGGCTGACTGACGAAACATGGCAGACGCAGTTTGCATCTGTCATTGCGGACGCGGTCGATACATATTTTGCAAAATAAACCGCCGGTATTTCCGGAGTCACAACCACCGGCTAAGCCGGAGGCTTGAATAAGCCCTAGAAGGGCATTT
>CATYXQ010000090.1 GCA_958414825.1 uncultured Eubacteriales bacterium
TAGCAGGGGAAAAAGCGCTTTTCCATGCATTTGTCTTACAAAAAAACGCCGTTCCTTTCATTTTTGTAAGGTTCGGCGTTTTTTTATTCAAATTGCCGGCGCTCGGCGGAAAGGTCGATTTTAACCGTGGCGCCTTTGCCGTGCGCCGATTCGATTGTGATTTTGTGGCCGAGCTTTGTGAGAATCTGTTTGGTCAGATACAGACCGATGCCGGAGGCTTTTTTGTCAGCTCTGCCGTTGTAGCCGGTGAAACCGCGCTCAAAAATGCGCGGCAGATCCTCAGGCGCGATGCCCACGCCGTTGTCGCGCACAAAGAGCGCGTCCCCCTCGCAGAAAATCGAGACCCGACCGCCCGGCGCGTATTTGACGGCGTTGGAGAGGATTTGCTCGATGCAAAAACAGAGCCATTTTTCATCAGTCAGCACCCGGGTATCGGACGGGATGAGATCGAGCGAGATTTTGCCGCGGATAAAGAGCGGCGCGTATTTGCGCACTGCCTGCCGCACAATGTCCATCAGTACGCACTCACGCAGAACATAGTCGGTGGTGTCGCTGCCCATGCGCAGGTAGGCGAGCACCATTTCCACATACTGCTCGATGCGGAAAATCTGCGCGAGCAGTTCGCGGCTCGTTTCGGTTTCTTCATCTGCAAGAATCAGCCTTGCGGCGGCGATCGGCGTTTTGATTTGGTGCACCCACATGGTGTAGTAGTCGATGATTTGCCGCTTCTCTTTTTCCGACTCGGCGATTCGCTTTTGCCGCTCGGCGCAGACCGCCCGCACAAGCGCTGTGTAATCGGCTTCAATCAGACTGCGCGCTTCGGGCAGTTTGTCGCAGGAGAGGACGATTTTGCCGAGCAGGTCGGAAAGGAGACGGTGACGCCTGTAAAAATGCAGAAAATCAGGCACGGCCGCGGCGACGCCGCAGGCCGCGCAGAGACCGGCTGCGTACAGCACGGCCTCGACCGGCAGATGATACAGCGAAAAAACCGCCGCGAACAGAACGCAGAATACGCAGAGCAGCGCGATCAATTTGAGCTTTGAACGGACATACATTCCGAAAATTTTCAGCTTACCGTACAAGATAACCAAGCCCCTTTTTTGTGGCGATCAGATTTTCAACGCCGGCGCCCGCGAGCTTTTTTCGCAGTCTTGCGATGTTGACCGTCAGGGTGTTTTCATCCACAAACAGATCGGTTTCCCACAGCCGCTGCATGAGCGTATCGCGGCTGACGACACGTCCGCGGTTTTCAAAGAGGACGAGCAGAATGCGGTATTCGTTTTTGGTCAGTTCCAGCCGCGCGCCGCCGCACATGACCGACGCATCGGCGGGACAAAGGCGCACGCCGCCGCATTCGAGGTAGCCCGCGTCGTTTGAAAAATCATAGCTGCGCCGGAGCATGGCCTGCACCTTTGCGCTAAGCACGCGCAGATCGAACGGCTTTGCGATAAAGTCGTCGCCGCCCATGCTCATGGCCATCACGATATTCATGTTGTCGGACGCGGAGGAGATGAAAATAACAGGCGCTTTGGAGCGTTTTCGCACCTCTTCGCAGACATGAAAGCCGCTCACACCCGGCAGAAATACGTCCAGCAGAATCAGATGCGGCGCAAACGCTTCGATTTCGGCCTGCACGTTTTGAAAATCGCGGGCGCAGGCCGCGCTGTATCCCCAGCCTTCAAGGTGGCGTTTGATTTCCGCCGCGATGGTTTCGTCGTCTTCGATAATAAAAATCCGGTACATTGGAATATCCTTACTTTTTCGGAACGTGCAGGTCGCCCCGGAGAAATTTTCCGGCGCGCTCGACCGCGTCCTTTGCGTTGTTCCATGGCTCGTCCGCATAGCGGTAGTCAAATTTTTTGCAGAACCACGATATGTCGCCGTGAAGCTCGGTATAATAGGCCTCCTCGATTTTGCGCGCGGCGGCCTCAAGCGCGGCGAAAGCCTTTTTGCTCATTTTTTGTCTGGCATAGGCCAAAAGCCGCGCGTAATGGGGGAGGCAAAAATAGGGCTGCGCCTCAAATTTTTTGCGGAACGCCGCTTCCTGTCCGTGCAGGAGCACCGCCGTGTCGATCATTCTGGAAAAGTGATATTCGATCCGGTCGCAGACATAGCAGCTATGGTTCAGTTCGGAAAGGCGTTTTTCCCCGCCGCCAAACAGCCCGGAAAGGCCTGAGGGAAAGAGGGCGTTTTGGTTCTGCCCGAGGTGGCTTTCAAGCATCAGCGCAAGGCCGAGCTTGTTTTTATAACTGAGCATGAGATCAAAATGCGTCTTGCAGAAGCCTTTTTTGTTGGTTTCCATTCGGACGTCCGGTTCCATCATCGAAGGTCCCAGCGCCGCGTCGATCTCGTTTTGTTCCAGCATGTTGTAGAGCGCGCAGAACGGACAGCCGCAGCTTTTGTCCGAGGCGGAACGGTCAAACGCCTCGTTGACCGGAATGGTGTATATCTTCTCCATTTTGTCTCCTTGACGGGAATTTGCCGGATATACGGCGCGTTTTTTTCTATTGTATCATATTCCTGTACGATTGAAAAGAAAAAAATGCGTCAGCTTTTGAAATGGAGGAAAGCGGTGTGTGCGGTTTCAATTCGCCCGTGTTCCTGCTCGTATTTTCGGATATAGGACTTGCAGAGATGTTCCAGCAAATTGCTCACGCTTCTGGTTTCCCGTTTCGCGATATACCGTAATTTTTCTAACAGATCGTCTTCAATGTGAAAGGTGAACGGCGGTTTGTTGGTTGGCATGGGACAGCCTCCTTGTGTACAGCGATCGCTTTTACTGAAGCATATTTTTATCAC
>CATYXQ010000091.1 GCA_958414825.1 uncultured Eubacteriales bacterium
GCTTGAATATCGGTTCTGATTCTTTGTATATCCGGTCGGCGGAGATTGTCACTGTCAAGGATAGATGGTGAGTGACCGGTATAAATTCAACATATAAGGAGAGAGAAAAATGAATAGACGCTTTATACGTATGCTGATAACGGCCGCGGCGGCGCTGTTTATGATGGCTTTCTTTTCCTTGACATCTGCTGCTGCAGGCAGTGAGACGGTCGTTTTTTTGAAAACCGGCGGAACCGGCGACGGTTCTTCTCCCGATCAGGCAGTCGGAACCCTGACAAATGCATATCAAACGCTTGATCTTTCAAAGGACTGCACGGTGGTTGTTTGCGGAATGTTCACGCAAACTGTGACTTGGGTATACGGAACCGAGTATACCGGGAGCGTGACATTTACTTCTGTATATAACGACGTGGACTACCGAACTTCCGGAGCAGTATATCAGTTTAAGCCGGCAAGATTCGTATGTTTTGGTGAAACCAAATTTGAAAACATGGATTTTGAGGCTTTGGGCACCAATCTGCTGATGGTGGGACAGCATCATCCGATAACGATTGGCGAGGGGGTTACCATTACCGGCGCGCAAATGACAGGCGGATCGGTCGCTAAAGCGTTCACCATTTTAGGCGGATATCAGAAGGGGCAGAGCAGTCCGCCCTCTGCAAGCGATAAGGATACGAATATCACGGTGCTTTCCGGAAGCAAGCTGTACATCGTGCCGTTTTCGCGGGATATTCTCGGAAAATACACGGGAACTGCCAATATTAAAATCGGCGGGAATGCCGACGTTTCGGTACTGCACGGTTCCGCAGCATATCCGGACGGAATTGAAGTCGGAGATGTAGTTGTTGAAATATCCGGTGATGCGAATGTTCGGAATTTTTACGGCTGTACGCAGGATACGGTGGAAAATTCCTTTGAACTGACTTGGAAGTCAGGTACGATAGGCGTATTTGAATGGGTTTGCTCCTATACACCGAAAAAAACCATGACTTTCAACGAACAAACTGTACTCAAAGTTTCCAATGCAGTAAAACAGGCTACAAATTATAGTCAGATTGCAGCGCAGTTTGATGTTGTATCCGATTTGGAAACGGAAAGCTTAAACACGGTTTATGTGCGTGACGGCGGCGCCGGTACCGGTCAATCCCAAGACAGTCCGCTCGGATCTTTTAGCTCTGCGGTTGCCGCGCTGGACGGAAAAGGCGGATCGATCATTGTTTGCGGTAAACTGAGTGTCCGCACAAAGACGACCGTGCCGGAGCAGAGCGGGGATTTGACGATTACGGCGACCAATGGCGGGTATATCAGTTTATCCCAACGTCTGCAGTTCGCGCAAAATACCAATGACAACGTCATTACATTGAATCTCCCGCTGGATGTTTCGGCCAATTATGCATGTTTTATGTTCGGCGGTTTCAACAATATCGTATTTGAAGATCAGTTTGCTGTAACTGGAAGCGGCGGCAGCAGTGCTTCACTGAATTTCTACGGCGGCGTTCACGCCGGCGAGGTCGATTCTAATGAACAGTGTACGACTGAACTCCCGTATTCGATCATGGTAAAGAACGGCGTATTCGGTCGCTTCAGCGGTGGTAATCTGCGTACAAATACGGATCAATATATAGGCTCTATCGCTGCGCCGATTTCCATAACGATAGACGGCGGTACGTTCGGAGCGGCAGGCACATATGAAGATGCGCTTGCGCCGAATAAATTGTTTGAAGCGTTCAATGTTTCCGGCATGGGCATTCTTGCTGATGATGCGACGCTGACAATCCGTGGCGGTACGTTCAATACACCGATTTATATTATAGGGCGTCGCGGCGTGATTATCGGGGCAGGCGCCGAAAAGTCTACGCTGACTGCTTCTGATCGAAAATATTATGCGATAGACGGCGATGTTACCGTGGATATCACGGGCGGTGTATTTAAGGGCGGCGCGTTTTGCGCCTATTATGTCGATGCGGGATATACGCAGCTTATGCGCGGTAATTATAGGGTAACTGTTGGAGCCGGCGCTTCCTTTACGCCGGGAACGGTTTTTGATGCGACGCAGGTAAAAGCATATACCGGTCAGGATCAAAAAGCGTCGATTGTCTATCCGAGCGCATCCGATTTTGTCATATCTCGCTTTGATATTGTAAACGGCGCGGCGCAAAGTTATACCGATCCGATTCGCGTTGCCTGCATCGGCGACAGTATTACAGAGGGATCAAGCGTCAATAGGCTGACTGAATCCTATCCGGCGCAATTCCTTAAAAATGCGCAGGATGCGGGTAAAGATATTATTGTAGCAAACTATGGTATATCGGCGTCCGGTATCATGCCTTCTATTGCCCGGTATTATCCGGATATGTTGGCCGGTGCGCTTGCACTTTGGGAAACGGATGCGGATTATTATGTTTTTGCGTTGGGTACAAATGACAGCAATTCCGCCGGTGCGTCGGTGGGGGCGATGGAAACCTTTTATACGGGTTATAAAGCGTACATTCAATCGTTCGGTGAACTTCCCAACACAAAAAAGGTGTTTGTCACATCGGTGTTGATTCGTCCAACTGAATCGGTTTACAGCAATCGCGCTGTTTCTGTCATTCGTCCGTTGCAAAAACAGATTGCGGAAGAACTGGCAGCTACTGATCCGGACAAATATACTTTTGTTGATTTCTATGCGCTGAC